>PNQY01000074.1 GCA_002909145.1 Candidatus Thioglobus perditus | reverse complement strand
TCCACCCACAAAAAAACCACCCCGAAGGGTGGCTTTTAGCTTTTCAACTACTGGCCGTAGGCCTGTAGTTAGAACAGATAGCTAATTACTTAGCAGCTGGAGCTACAGGAGCGTAAGAATCTCTTGAATCTACAACAGCGTTAGCTTTACCGTCTGCGTAACCTTTAGCGTATGCATCAGCACGACCTTTAGCGTATGCATCAGCTTGACCTTTAGCGTAACCGTCAGCTTTACCGTCTGCATAACCTTTAGCAGTACCTGAAGCTGTGCTGTCTGCAGTAGCTTTAGAAACGTTCTTAGTTTTGTTCTTGTTGTTGTAATGGAAACCCCAATCAGAATCGTTGTCCATATCGTTGTTGTTTGAGAATGGACCCATGTTAGAACCACCGTTGAATGGACCCATGTTAGAACCAGAAGTCATAGGACCCCAGTTGTTTCCACCATTGAAAGGACCCCAGTTTTGACCACCGTCGAAAGGACCGAAGTTAGAACCACCGTCGAAAGGACCCCAGTTAGAAAGACCGTTACCAGTACCCCAACCGTTGTTGTTGTTACCGTAACCGTTGTTGTTGTTACCAAAGAAAGCCGAAGCTGAAGTAGCTGCTACTAGAGCAGTAATTGCGATAATTTTTTTCATTTTAATCTCCCAGATTAATTATTTAAATTAAACACCATCATTATTGTGGTGTTTGTTATCAGACATCTGTGTGTCTTGATAGGTGCGTATTATACAGTAACTATATTAGAAGTCAATAATATAGTTATATAAAATTGCAAATTAATTATTAAAATCTCTATAAGCCCTACTACTACAAGCTTTATACACAAAAATAAAATATCAAAAATAATCAAAATTAACTAAAAACCGCCCAAAACACAGTCAAAAACCAACAAAAAACTGCTCAAATCAAGGCAAAAATGCCTTGATTTG
>PNQY01000073.1 GCA_002909145.1 Candidatus Thioglobus perditus | reverse complement strand
ATATCATATACCACACGTGAAACACGAGTGATTTCGTTCATGATACGGTTAGACACAATGTCTAAAAAGTCATACGGCAGTCGAGCCCAACGAGCAGTCATAAAGTCGATGGTTTCAACAGCCCTAAGTGCGATTACATAATCATAACGTCTTTCATCTCCAGTTACACCTACTGATTTAATAGGTAGAAATACTGCAAAAGCTTGATTGACTGTATCGTATAAATTATGTTTATAAAGCTCATCCATAAAGATTGCATCCGCCTCACGCAGGATGTTTGCATATTCTTCTTTAACTTGACCAAGAATACGCACACCTAGACCAGGCCCTGGGAATGGATGTCGATATAGCATATGAGCAGGAATACCAAGCTTGACACCAATGGTGCGCACTTCATCTTTAAAAAGTTCTCTAAGCGGCTCTACTAACTCGAATTTTAAATCTTCTGGCAAGCCGCCAACATTATGGTGAGATTTAATCACTTTTGCCTTGCCAGAGGAAGCTCCAGCTGATTCAATAACATCTGGATAAATAGTACCTTGCGCTAAGAATTTAATGTCATCTAGGTGTCCGGCTTCTTCTTCAAATACTTCGATGAACGCGCCACCAATAATTTTGCGTTTTTTCTCAGGATCGGCCTCGTTGGCAAGAGCATTGTAAAACTTATCTTGTGCATTGGAGCGAATTACTTTGACACCCATATTTTCAGCAAAGGTGTGCATCACTTCATCGCCTTCGTTAAGTCGAAGTAGCCCATTATCAACAAATACACAGGTTAGCTGATCACCAATGGCTTGGTGTAGTAGGGCAGCTACAACCGATGAATCAACACCACCTGATAAGCCAAGCAAAACATTGCCATCACCAATTTGATTTTTTAGGTTTTGAACAAGATCGGTAATAATATTTTCAGTAGTCCATTGTTTTTCACAAACGCAAATCGTGTGAACGAAGCGCTCCAAAATTCTCTTACCCTGCGTGGTGTGTGTTACCTCTGGGTGAAATTGAAGTCCGTAATAATTTTT
>PNQY01000072.1 GCA_002909145.1 Candidatus Thioglobus perditus | reverse complement strand
TCGCTGCCCTCCAGAAAGTTTAGTGCCATTTTCACCGATATCAGTGTTAAAACCATTATCCATTTGCTCGATAAATTGTATGGAATTTGATACTTTTGCGGCGCGTTCAACTTGTTTATTGCTCATAATATCAAGTTGTCCAAGGGCAATATTTCCTTTAACAGTGTCATTAAACAAACGCACATTTTGATCAACAAAAGCTATTTGTGAGCGTAGCGAGTCTATTTCAAATTCGTTTATATCTGTTCCGTCAATGGTTATAGAACCTTTTGTTGGTGAGTAGAATCGTGTTATTAGTTGAATAATAGTGGTTTTTCCACTGCCAGTAGCTCCAACAAATGCAACGGTTTCTCCAGGTTTAATATCTAGGGTGATATTGTTAAGTACATTTACATTACTAGAGTATCCAAATGAAACATTGTTAAATTTGATTGCACCTTTAGATTCTTCTAATTGTTTATTACCTTGATTGGGCTCTTCGTTCTCATCAAGCAATCCAAAAACACTTTCTCCAGCTGCTATGGCAGTTTGCAGAGGTTTATTGATATTGACTAAATTTTTAGCTGGCTTGACCAGCATTCCCATTGCGGTAAAGAAAGACAAGAATTCACCGGCGCTCATCTGTAGAGAAGTGGAAGAGAAGTACACCACACTACCTAAAGACAATCCTATTAATACATTAACAAACCCAGTATTAAATGCTCCAGTCATATCAACTTTAAAGCGTTGCTGTCGAATGTTTTTAATAAGGTTTTCAAATTTTGAACTTTCCTGATTCTGAGCGTGATAAATTTTAACTAACGAGCTTCCGGATATATTCTCATCTAATAAGTGAGTCATACTACCCATAGATTGTTGTACTTTATTACTAGCGCTACGCATGCGTTTAGATGATATTTTTACTGCTAGATATACTAGAGGTAGAAGTATTATCAAACTTATACTAAGCTGCCAGTTCTTGTAAAATAAATAACTGACAAGAATAATAACCGTCATTGAAGATTTAATAAAATCAAGCCAAATGGTAGAAGCTGCAGCAGCAATTTGCTCTACATCGAAGGTTAGTTTTGATAGGGTTTTTCCAGTAGGTTGTTGATCAAAGTAAGATTTGGGAAGTTTAAGTAGTTTTGCAAACATATCAACACGCAAATCCATAATAACTTTGTTAGACACCCAAGAACTAGCGGCAGTGGACGTTATGGCAAAAATAGAGCTAAGTACAATAACCCCAAGTAGAGCTAAAGCATAAACAAGCGCGGCCTGAGACTCCCTTTCTGTTGTAAATATATCATCAACAATTCTTCCAGTTATTTCTGGAATAGAGCTTTCTAATGCAGTTGCAAGCATCATCATTACCGAGGTAAAGATCAACTTTCCAATGTGTTGCTTTAGGTAGGCAAATAGACGAGAGACAAATTGTTTATATTGCATAGATAGATAATTGATTTCGACAGCTCCATATTCTACACAGTTTTGTGTATCATAACCATTTCAACTTTGTTACTTTTCATGGCAACAAAATACATCTTTATTACTGGTGGTGTGGTTTCCTCTTTAGGCAAGG
>PNQY01000071.1 GCA_002909145.1 Candidatus Thioglobus perditus | reverse complement strand
TCGCTGCCCTCCAGAAAGTTTAGTGCCATTTTCACCGATATCAGTGTTAAAACCATTATCCATTTGCTCGATAAATTGTATGGAATTTGATACTTTTGCGGCGCGTTCAACTTGTTTATTGCTCATAGTATCAAGCTGTCCAAGGGCAATATTGCCTTTAACAGTGTCATTAAACAAACGCACATTTTGATCAACAAAAGCTATTTGCGAGCGTAGCGAGTCTATTTCAAATTCATTTATATCTGTTCCGTCAATGGTTATAGAGCCTTTTGTAGGTGAGTAGAATCGTGTTATTAGTTGAATAATAGTGGTTTTTCCACTACCAGTAGCTCCAACAAAGGCAATGGTTTCCCCAGGTTTGATATCTAGGGTGATATTGTTAAGTACATTTACATTACTAGAGTATCCAAATGAAACATTGTTAAATTTGATTGCGCCTTTAGATTCTTCTAATTGTTTATTACCTTGATTGGGCTCTTCATTCTCATCAAGCAGTCCAAAAACACTTTCCCCAGCTGCCATAGATGTCTGTAGGTGTTTATTAATATTAACTAAGTTTTTAGCTGGCTTGACCAGCATTCCCATTGCGGTAAAGAAAGACAAGAATTCACCGGCGCTCATCTGCAGAGAAGTGGAAGAGAAATACACTACAGCGCCCAAAGATAGTCCAATAAGTACATTAATAAACCCGGTATTAAATGCAGCTGTCATACCAACCTTGAAGCGCTGCTGTCGAATGGTTTTTACTAGATTGTTAAACTTATTGCCTTCTTGATTTTGGGCGTGGTAGATTTTCACTAAAGAATTGCCTAGTATATTTTCATCTAAAAGATGTGTTAAGCCACCCATAGATTTTTGCACTTTGGTGCTTGCGTTGCGCATGCGTACAGATGAAAGTTTAACCATTAGATAGATTAGTGGTAGTAGAACTACAAGACTAAGGCTTAATTGCCAATTCTTATAAAACAAATAACCAACAAGAATAACAACAGTCATTGAAGATTTAATAAAATCAAGCCAAATGGTAGAGGCAGCGGCAGCAATTTGCTCCACGTCAAAAGTTATTTTTGATAGGGTTTTTCCAGTAGGATGTTGATCAAAGTAAGATTTTGGAAGCTTGAGTAGTTTTGCAAACATATCAACACGCAAATCCATAATAACCTTGTTAGAAACCCAGGTGCTAGCTGCTGTAGAAGTTATTACAAACACTGTACTGAGTAGTATTACCCCAAAAAGAGCCAATGCATATAACAATGATGTTTGATTGCTACGTTCTGTCGTAAATAAGTTATCAACAATTCTTCCAGTTATTTCTGGAATAGAGCTTTCTAATGCAGTTGCAAACATCATCATTACCGAAGTAAAGACCAACTTTCCAATGTGTGGCTTTATATAGGCAAATAGACGGGAGACAAATTGTTTATACTGCATAGGTAAATAATTGATTTCGACAGCTCCATATTCTACACAGTTTTGTGTATCATAACCATTTCAACTTTGTTACTTTTCATGGCAACAAAATACATCTTTATTACTGGTGGTGTGGTTTCCTCTTTAGGCAAGG
>PNQY01000070.1 GCA_002909145.1 Candidatus Thioglobus perditus | reverse complement strand
CAGCATTCTCACTGTGAATCAGCATCTAAATACGTACCAACAGGGCACGTACCAAGCGGCATATCTAACGCGTGAGCTTTAACAACAAAGCGTTTATTGATAGCAGTGTCTCAACTGCAAAAATAATTATTACAACTGTTATCCCCTATTTTCTATTAGCAGAATTGTTGGTATATTTTGAACTTATGCATGTTATTGCACAAATTTTCACACCATTCACTGCCTTGCTTAATCTGCCTCCTGAAGCTGCTTTGGCACTAGCTTCAGGTATTTTTCTTAATTTATATGCAGCAATAGCATTTGCAGCACCTCTAGGACTAAGTGTTTATGACTGGACCATACTGGGGCTATTTTTAGGTGTACTACACTCTATTCCTGTTGAATCGGCAATTATGAAAAAACTAGGCATTAGCTGGATTAAATCTATTGGTTTTAGAGTAATTATGGCCTTTGTGGTGATAACCCCTCTGATAATCATTCCTGTTGATGTATTATTCGAAAATCCTAACAAGGTGTCCGATGCGTTATACCAAATATCCTCAACAACCCCAAACAACTTTGTTGATTTTTTATTGTTAAAAATATATGAATCTATTTTATTGTCGATAGAAATTATTGTCTTGGTTAGTTTGGTTATTTTTATTATTACCATAATCAAGGGATTTAACTTTTTAAAAAAATTTGATCATCATCTAAGTACCATTATGGCGCTTATTACAGGTGTTTTAATCGGCATTACATATGGTGCAGGTGTTTTATTGAAAGAGGCTAAATATATGAGTAAACAACAAATAACATCTGTTTGTTATTTTTTAATGGTGGCTCATGCTATTATTGAAGACACGCTGCTATTTGTTTTCTTTGGTGCTGATATTTTATTATTAATTATTATTCGCCTATTTTTTGCTAGCATAGTGTTCTTAAGCATTTCGGTTTATTATAAAACCAAGCTCATTTAATACAAAGTAACACTTTGTTATTGTTGGTAAAATATCCCTTTTTAACTTAAACTAAAACCAGACAAATGAGTAAAAAAATTCAAGCCATTCGTGGAATGAACGACTTGTTGCCAAAAGACTCTGAGCTTTGGCTAAAAGTTGAAAGAATAATTATTGATCTTTTTACTTCCTATGGGTACAAAAATATCCGCACACCAATAGTTGAAAAGACCGAAACTTTCTGCCGCGCAATTGGCGAAGCCACAGATATTGTTGAAAAAGAAATGTACTCATGGAAAGAATCAAGTGGCGAATCATTAAGTCTTAGACCAGAAGGCACAGCAAGCGTTGTTAGATCTATGATTGAACATAATCTACCACGAGAAGGCATCCAAAAAGTATTTTACCAAGGTGCAATGTTTAGACACGAACGTCCACAAAAAGGACGCTATCGTCAATTCCACCAGGTAGGTGTTGAGGTTTTCGGCGCAGAAGATGCAAAAATTGACGCTGAACTAATGATGATGACTAATTCTTTGTGGAAAAAGCTTGGTTTGAAAAATGTAGTGCTGGAAATAAATACACTTGGCTCACAAGAAGCCAGAGCAAGCTATAGAGAAATATTAGTCGAATACTTTAACAAGTACAAAGATCAGCTCGATGAAGACAGTCTTAGGCGCTTATCTAGCAACCCACTGCGCATACTGGATAGTAAAAACAAAGACATGCAGTCTTTAATCAATTCTGCACCAAAACTAATTGAGCATTTAGATGATGCATCAGCTGAACACTTTCAACAATTTAAAAATTATCTAGAGCATCTTGATATTGAATATAAAATTAACACTCGTTTGGTTAGAGGTTTAGACTATTACAATCGCACTGTATTTGAATGGACCACTACTGATCTTGGCTCCCAAGGCACTATTTGCGCTGGTGGACGCTATGATTCACTAGTTGAAAAAATGGGCGGTAAGCCAACCACGGCAGTAGGATTTGCTCTTGGGTTAGAGCGCCTAATGTTGTTATTAGAAGAACAAAATTCAATTGCAACAAAATCAAATATATCTATCTATATAGTAGCCCTAGGTGCTAAAGCACAAATTAAATCAATGCAAATAGCAAGCTCCTTACATGATGCATTGCCAGATGCAATACTCTATAATGATATAACTCTTGGCAGCTTTAAGAGTCAATTTAAAAAAGCTGATAAAGCTAATGCAAACTATGCACTTATAATTGGCGAAGAAGAATTAAACAATAACCAGGTTAGTGTTAAGCCACTAATAGATCAAGGCTCACAACAGAGCATGGATCTAGACTCGGCAATTAATTATTTTAAGGATAATACAAAAGTATGAAAAACTTTATTGAAGTAGGAAAAACTGAAGAAGAACAAGTCGAGCAAATTAAAAAGTGGATTAAAGAAAATGGCATGCAGATTGTTGCAGGTGTATTAATTGGTTTGTCTGCTATCTGGGGTTTGGACGCATATAAGCAATATCAATACTCGCAATCAGTTGAGGCTCGAACTAACTACTTAAATCTAGCATCAAGCCCAATAAATTCATATATGTATGATGAACTAAAGGCGAGCTATGCAGATAGTGGATACACCGATCAAGCCACACTAATTATGGCTAAGTATGCAGTTGATAATAAGGACTATGCAAAAGCACTAGAGCACCTAAATTCATTAACCAATTCTGAGAATGAATTTGTAGCCAACATTGCAAAGATTAGAGCTGCAAATATCAATCTTGAAATGGGCAATCATAAGCAGGCTTTGTCACTATTAGAAACGACTAATAATTCATTTAGCGGACTGTACAATCACGCTAAAGGTGATGTATATGTGGCCACAAATGAAATTGATTTAGCTAAAAAGCACTATCAATTAGCATTAACACAAATTTCCAAAGAATCTGAATTGCAAAGTTTAATCACAATTAAACTTAACGACCTTAACTAACCTTAATAGAAACCGTGGGACTACCCGTTATCTCCTTAGTTGGACGACCCAATGTTGGTAAGTCAACTTTATTTAATCGTCTAAGCAATTCACGTCAAGCACTAGTATCAGACTTTGAGGGCTTAACTCGTGATCGTCAATATGCCGAGGTTTTGCTAGATGATGACAGCGAAACTTTTGCCACAATTATTGATACTGGTGGACTCACTGGTGATGACAATATAGTTGATAGCGGAATCCAAGGTCAAGTGCTTAGCGCGCTAGAAGAATCAGATGTTATTTACTTCATTACAAGTGCTAGAGATGGGGTAATTGGCCTTGACCAAGAAATTGCAATACAGCTTAGAAAATTAAAGAAAAATATTGTTCTAGTATGCAACAAATCAGAAGGATTGGATCAAAGTTCAGCTGCTGAATTCTATGAACTAGGACTGGGCGAACCAATGTTAATTTCTGCCGAACATGGCCAAGGTATTGCTGATCTGATTGACAATACCTTGATATTATTGCCACAAGCAACAATTGAAGAGGATGAAGATGTTGAGGGTATTGCAGTTGCAGTATTGGGTAGGCCAAATGTTGGTAAATCAACACTCATTAACAGAATTTTAGGTGAAGAGCGTGTTCTAGCTATTGACCTTCCTGGAACAACTCGTGATAGTATCTATATACCTTTTGAACGTGAGGGGCAAAAATACACATTAATCGATACAGCAGGAATTCGTCGCAAACGCTCAACTCATGAAAAAATCGAAATTTTTTCAATTATTAAAGCTATTGATGCGCTTGATAGATCACATGTTGTAATTCTAGTATTGGATGCTCAAGAAGGTGTAACAGAGCAAGATGCCACTCTTTTAGGCATGATTGCTGATAAGGGTAGAGCTTTACTTATTGTTATTAATAAATGGGATGGTTTGGACGAATATCAAAAATCAGAGGTTAAACGCAAACTAGATGTAAAACTCTCATTTGTTAACTATGCAAGTGTGCATTACATTTCTGCACTTCATGGATCAGGTGTTGGTAAATTATTCTCCCCAATTATTAAATCTTATAAAAACGCTGGAACTCAACACTCAACCTCCACTTTAAACAAAATCTTAGAAGCGGCTAATAATGGACATCAGCCACCACCTGTAAAAGGTAGACGGCTAAAAATTAAATACGTTAATCAAACAGATGTATTTCCACCAACCCTCACCTTCCATGGTAACCATCTTCAAAGCGTGCCGAATGCTTATGATCGCTACTTAAAGAATTTCTTTAGTAACGCCCTAAAGATAACAAACACACCTTTAAGATGTGAATATAAGAGCGGAGAAAACCCTTTTAAAGATAACAAAAATGAATTAAATGCCAGGCAGCTAACTAAAAAACGTAGATTAATGAAGTTTATTAAAAAGAGAAAAAAGAACTAATTAAAACTCACTTGAGCGTTGCCACGATCAAGCTCAACACTAAACTCACAATAAGAGTTTTCAAACATCATTGCCTGAGAAGGGTCGTCATTACAAGCGCATCCTGATAATATCTCACAAAAAAATACACCAATCTTAAGGTAAATTGTTTGCTCATCAGATGAGCTATTTAGAATTCTTAAACCAACACTGTCTTTATCAATAACACCACTATGCGTACAACATGCAAATAGTGGTAATTCTTCAAGATCTAAAGAGTTAAAATCTTGCTTAAAATACTGAGAAAATTCATCACTCCCCCAATGCTTAAGCGATTTATCAAACATTTAAGATGAAAGAATTAAGTTATGTGCCTCGTTGGCAGCCTTAATAAAACTTTCAAATAATGGATGGCCATCACGCGGCGTTGAGGTGAATTCTGGATGGAACTGACAAGCCACAAACCATGGGTGATCTTCAACTTCTACCATTTCAACTAGAGTGCCATCAATTGACTTACCTGAAACAACCAAACCGGCATCCTGAATCTTTCCAATTAACTTATTATTAACTTCATAACGATGACGATGACGCTCGGTAGTTACATCCTCACCATATATATTTCTAGATTTAGTGCCTTTAACCAAAGCACACTCCTGGCCACCAAGACGCATAGTGCCACCCATATCAGAATCTTCATCTCTAGTCTGTACACTACCATCTTCGTCTTGCCATTCGGTAATAAGACCTACAACAGGATATGGTGTATTTTCATTAAACTCTGTACTATTAGCATCAGTCATACCAGCCATATTGCGTGCATATTCAATCACAGCAACCTGCATACCTAGACAAATTCCCAAATAAGGTATGTTATTCTCTCGTGCATATTTAACTGTAGCAATCTTACCCTCAACGCCACGGTTACCGAATCCGCCAGGAACCAAAATTGCACTCATTTCACTTAAGCAATCAGTACCACTTTTCTCAATTTCTTCAGAATCAAAATAATGAATATTAACTTTTGTCTGAGTGTTAATACCAGCATGAAGTAATGCTTCAGATAAAGACTTGTAGGCCTCAGTTAAATCCATATACTTGCCAACCATAGCAATATCTACATTTGATTTAGGACTATTTAGTTTGTCAATTACACTGTCCCACTCTACAAGGTCTGTAGGTTTGCAATCAATTGATAGCTTTTTTACTACAACATCATCTAGGCCTTGCTCATGTAATGCCCTTGGCACTTTATAAATTGTATCAACGTCAAGTGATGTAAATACTGAATCAATTTCTACATTGGTAAATAATGCAATTTTTGCACGCTCTGCTTCAGGTAGTTCGTGCTCAGACCTACAAATTAATATATCTGGCTGAATACCAATACCTCTTAATTCTTTAACTGAGTGTTGAGTAGGTTTGGTTTTTAGCTCGCCCGCCACCTTAATATAAGGCAACAAGGTTAAATGCACAAATAGTGTATTTTCACGGCCAAGCTCAAGACTCATTTGTCTGATGGCTTCCATAAATGGCAACGATTCAATGTCACCAGCAGTACCGCCAATCTCTACTAATGCTACATCTGAGCCTTCTGCACCAGCAATTGCCAGACGCTTAATCTCATTAGTAATATGCGGGATAATTTGAACTGTAGCACCAAGGTAATCACCACGACGTTCGCGCTCAATTACATTTTCATATACACGTCCGGCAGTAAAATTATTTTTCTTGCCTAGCTGGATGCGAATAAATCTTTCATAATGACCAAGATCAAGGTCAGTTTCTGCACCATCGTTAGTTACAAACACCTCACCATGCTGGAATGGACTCATTGTGCCAGGATCAACATTAATATACGGATCAAGCTTAAGCATAGTCACATTCAGACCACGAGATTCTAAGATTGAAGCTAAAGATGCAGAGGCTATGCCCTTGCCTAAAGAGGAAACCACACCACCAGTAATAAAGATGTATTTTGTTGCCATGAAAAGTAACAAAGTTGAAATGGTTATGATACACAAAACTGTGTAGAATATGGAGCTGTCGAAATCAATTAT
>PNQY01000069.1 GCA_002909145.1 Candidatus Thioglobus perditus | reverse complement strand
CTGATTATGAAAACCCAACTGATATTGGTGCTAACAATGCTTATAATGTTATTGTTACAGCGACAGACGCCGGTAATTTAACTGCGACCCAGAATGTTCAAGTTAGTGTGACTGACGTATCAGAAGGCGCAGCTTGAGAATATGTGCCAATCGCTTGTGGCGCTTTATTGGTTGAGATGATATGTTTTTGCATAATTAAGTATTATTTGTTGAATACGTCAATTATAAAACGAAAAATGGTGCCCGGGGCCGGAATCTGCAAATCTTGCAAAAGAGTATGATTTGCCATGCCAGGTGTCACTAGAAGAGCATATGGCGTGCGGGGTTGGCGGTTGTGCAGGTTGCGTGGTTGAAGTGCAAACAGATGCCGGTCCAGCGATGAAGCGTGTGTGTGTTGATGGCCCAGTATTTGACGCAACCACAGTCTTTTAGCTTCTCCTTTTTCCATTCTGGCTACGTTGGATTTAAAAAATACTCAGTTACGTAGATTTACTACGCGCCTTTATATTTTTTAAATCTGCCTTGCATAATGAAAAAATGTTCGCTAAAACCAATGCCTATGATTGCTGAAAATTTAAAAAATGTCCAAAACCGTATCAATACTGTTGATACGAAAAATAAAGTAACACTTATTGCTGTTAGCAAAACCAAACCTGCTGCAGATCTTCAGCAAGCCATTGACGCAGGGCAACGACATTTTGGTGAAAACTACCTGCAAGAAGCTTTAGAAAAGATAGATATCTTAAAAGGTCAAAACCTTATTTGGCATTTTATCGGACCAATTCAATCCAATAAAACCAAGCAAATTACCCAAAATTTTTCCTGGGTTCATAGTGTAGACCGAATAAAAATTGCCCAAAGACTGAATGATCAGCGTCCAGAAAATTTAGAAAAGCTCAATGTGTTGTTACAGATAAATATTGATAATGAACCGACTAAATCAGGCGTATTAATTGACGAAATTGATGAAATCATCCTTCATTTTGAAAATTTCCAAAATATTTCTCTACGTGGATTTATGTGTATTCCAAACCCTAATAATTCAGCACAAAGTTTTGCCAAAATGGCAAAAATCATGCAAAAACACCCAAATTTAGACACTTTATCAATGGGAATGAGCCATGATCTTGAATTAGCCATTGAAAATGGCGCTACTTTTGTGAGAATTGGCACTGATATATTTGGGAAAAGAGCTTAAAGATGCTAATTCGTAAAATTTCCTAAATTTTTATTAGTGTTTTTCGTTAAAAAATAGATCTATCATTAGGGCCCTCTAGTTTATTGTACTCATGGAAAAGTAAGAACAAGGTTTCGCTCGGCACAAGTTTTAGTGCTTTTGTGTATTCGTAGAATTCAACCACATCTAATCGCCTATCACCAGTTTCAATCTTTCCAATAGTAGAGTGCGTTATGTCGAGTTGATCAGCAAGATCTCTTTGGGACCAGCCAAGATCTTTCCTTGCCTTAATCAGGGTATCTCTTAAACTTCTATGCAATTGATGATGTATTGATTTTCTCAAAGATTTTGTACTCATAGTGCAACATTATGACAATATTGCTATTTGCACCATAAATGGGTGCAGTTCAAATTAATAGTTTATTCTGATATGTTAATTGTAACCTTTTTTCCAACATAATCGTGACTCAACTCAAGAAAATCTTAATAAATTAGACTTTAAGAGTTTTATTAGTATTTACTTTGTATTGTTATTGCACCTAAAACAGGTGTAGATCATATTGACACTATTATTTAATTTTTTAATTATTGCTTAATTTAAATGTATTTAAAGTTATCGCTAGTTTTACCATCAATAGTTATCGTGCTATTAGGAAGACCTGTACAAGGCTTTCTGAATTTAATTATATTTATGGGGTTAGTTTACTCATTAGCTTTTGTAAATTTGGAACAAGGTTTGGCTTTATATTTATTAAGCGTAATTCATGCCATGATATTGGTATCTATAGAAAGAAAGTCAAAAACAAATAATCTACTCAATCAACTTTACAGAAAAATAATAAATGAATAATTTAAATGCGTCAGAACACGATCGTTACCAAGAAGACGAAATAGATTTAAAGCAGCTTTTTAGATCATTGGCTGATCGCAAGTGGTTTATCTTTGGCTTTACTGGGTTTGTCACAGCATTAGCTATTGCCTATGCTTTGTCAATTTCACCAATATATAAAGCAAGTATTTCTTTTTTATCACCTAATCAATCATCTGTTTTACAACTCAACAAAATTAAACTAACTAGTGAAACTAGTGAAACTAGTGAAACTAGTGAAACTAGTGAAACAATCTATCGTAAATTTCTAAATAAGCTGATGTCAAGCCAATTTCAAAGAAAAATTTTTGATAAAAATGATTATCTAATTAGGCTCAATTCTGACAATCAAGAGATTATAAATATAGAAGATTATTTTGCAGAATTCTCTAAATCAATCAACCTAGAGACGCATAAAGTCCAAAAAAATGTAGAAAAACTTAATTATGAAAAACCTGTTAACGTGTCATTAGAAGGTAATGATGCACAAGTTATTGCAAGTTTTTTAAATGATCTAGCCAATAGTGCTGACCAGGAGACCATAGGAGAATTCTTAACTATTATTCAACAAAAAATCGACATTCGCTTGAATGATATTTTAAAACAGAGGGGTTTACTTTTGTCCCGTGCGAAGCAAGATCGACTATCAAAAATTGCTCGAATTAAGATTGAAGATGGTCAGAAAATTAATGAAATTAATGATCAAATTTCAAGATTAAGAGTCAAGGCTGAAAAAGATAGACTTAATGAAATTATTAGAATTGAAAAAGGCAATCAATTAAAAATTGAAAAAATTAATGACAAAATCGAGGCGCTAAGAGTTAAAGCCAAAAAAGACCGTTTGAATAAAATACATGTTCTATTGGATGCTGCCAAAATGGCAGAAAGTCTTGGTGTGATTGATAATAATTTTAAAAAAATAGGTAATGAGAAGCGTTCTAATTCAACATTAACAGTTGCTATTGGTGATAATCAAAAACTACCAAAATGGTATCTATACGGGAAGAATGCATTATTAAATGAAATTGATATTCTGAAAAATAGAGTTAGTGATGATGCCTATATTTCTGAAATTGTAAACTTGCAAAATCAAATTCAGGCTATTAATGATGATAAAGACTTGGCTGATCTAAAAAATAGAGTGAGTGATGACCCTTATATTCCTGAAATCGTAAATCTTCAGAATAAATTAAATGCCATTCATTCGAATCAGGCTTTAAAGACTTTGCAGTCGCGTAAAGATGATAGCCCATTTGTTGCGGAAATAAATAAGCTAGATATTGAGTCAATAAAGCTCAAATCATTTCAGCCTAGTTCAATAGGTATTAATGCTGTGCAAATCAATCAATATGCATATGCGCCAGAATCAGCGATTAAGCCTAAGAAAAGACTGATTGTAGCGGTAGCCTTTATTGCTGGATTTATACTTTCCATCTTGTTGGTATTTATTATGAATGCTTTTCGCTCTGAGAAGGGTTGATGAGTAATGAGAAATTGGTATTTAATACAAACAAAGCCTAAGCAAGAGGAGGTCGCTAGTTGTCATTTGACCAATCAAGGCTTTGAAATATATTACCCAAAAACTCAAATAAACAGCAAAATAGTTGCATTGTTTCCGCGTTATATATTTATACATCTGGATGATAAAAATCAAAATTGGTCACCCATTCGATCTACAAAAGGTGTGGCAAATTTTGTTAGATTTGGCGTTAAATTCGCCAAGGTTCCGAATGTTATTATTGAGACTATTAAACAACAAGAGACCTGCACAATTGACAAGTTAATAGATCTTTCCAAATTTCATAAAGGTGATTCCATCCATATTAAAGAGGGCGCTCTTAAAGGTCAGCAGGCAATTTTTAGCCATTATGATGGGCAAATGCGCACCATTGTTCTGTTGAAAATTCTGCATCAAGAGCAACAAGTAACACTTAAAGAAAGCGATATTGTCTGCGCTTAATATTATATATTTTTTAAAATATTAATTGTTATAAGTCAACATTATAGATCAATATAGACCCTAATTTGGGTGCAACAATAATTCAATATATAGTTCCATAAAAAACATAATATTGGAGTGCTTTATGATTTATAGGCTTGTACTTTTACTATCAGCTATTTCTTTCCTTTCGGCTTGTGGCGGTGGAGGTGGTGGCGTTCAGCCAACTGTATATCCAGCAATCAGTTTATCTACATCCACATCTTCACTTGCTGAAAACTCTGGAACAACAGTGACACTTACAGCAACATCTTCTCAGGTTGCTGACGAGGATGTAACAGTTACCTTATCAACTTCTGGTACGGCAACTAATGGAACGGATTACTCATCCTTGAATGGTCAAACTATAACAATTAGTGCAGGCTTAACTACTGGCACAATACTTATGAGTCTAATAGATGATTCAGTTTATGAGACAGCTGGTGTGAGTGAAGATATCACTATAGAAATCTCAAGCGTATCTGGTGGAGGGGCGACAGAATGGGATACTCAACGGGTGTATATCACTATCACTGAAAATGAGTCAGCGCCAACAATTACATTAGCAACTTCAACCTCTTCAGTAGCTGAAAACTCTGGAACAACAGTGACACTTACAGCAACATCTTCTCAGGTTGCTGACGAGGATGTAACAGTTA
>PNQY01000068.1 GCA_002909145.1 Candidatus Thioglobus perditus | reverse complement strand
TGATGAGGTTGCAACAATTGCAATATCAACAGTATCTGGAGGTGGCGCAACTGAATCAGGCGCTCAATCAGTATCTATTACCATTACTGAAAATGAGTCAGCGCCAACAATTACATTAGCAACTTCAACCTCTTCAGTAGCTGAAAACTCTGGAACAACAGTGACACTTACAGCAACATCTTCTCAGGTTGCTGACGAGGATGTAACAGTTA
>PNQY01000067.1 GCA_002909145.1 Candidatus Thioglobus perditus | reverse complement strand
TGGAGAGGCAGAACTATAAAATGTACCTACCATTGGTGATGTGATTGGATGCCCGTCAACTGTTTTTATTTTATCAGCTGCCTCAACCGCCACAGGAGCCGCTACAACTGGAGCTACAACTGGAGCTGGTGCTAAAACTGGAGCTGGTATGTCACCATAGCGCGATATGCGAACTGATTCTTCACCCTCCACTATTTCAATTTCTGCCATGCCAGATTGCTCTAACA
>PNQY01000066.1 GCA_002909145.1 Candidatus Thioglobus perditus | reverse complement strand
TAGAGAGTATTTAGCCTTGGAGGGTGGTCCCCCCATATTCAAACAGCGTTTCACGTGCGCCGCCTTACTCGATTTCACATAAATTAAATTTTTCTATACGGGACTATCACCCTGTATCGTTGAACTTTCCAGAACATTCTAGTAATTTAAAATATGCTTAAGGGCTGGTCCCCGTTCGCTCGCCGCTACTAAGGGAATCTCGGTTGATTTCTTTTCCTCTAGGTACTTAGATGTTTCAGTTCCCTAGGTTAGCCTCCTTAACCTATGTATTCAGTTAAGGATAACAGTCTGATGACTGCTGGGTTTTCCCATTCGGAGATCTCCGGGTTAAAGCTTATTTATCAGCTAACCGAAGCTTATCGCAGATTATCACGTCCTTCATCGCCTTCTAATGCCAAGGCATCCGTCGTATGCACTTATTCACTTGACCATATAACCCCAAAGTATCTGAGTTATATAGTTTCGTATTTCACCTTGAAGTCACAAATTGTGATAAATCACAATCGGTGAATTCTTTTTTATTTCAATGAGAGAAATTAATCTCTCAATGAGAATCCATATTTTTTGAAATTGTTGTGTCAATGCAATACACCAATGATAACTGTCATCACAACAGTTATCGCGTTGTTATATTGTATATTTACAAACTTTACTTCATGTATTAAATTGTTAAAGAGCTCCACAGCCGAAGCCGCGGTATAAAAACTTAAACAAAATAACTACTAAATTATCTTGTTTAAGTTTTCAAGTGAAAGATTAAGTGGTGGAGCCAGGGAGGATCGAACTCCCGACCTCTTGCGTGCAAGGCAAGCGCTCTCCCAGCTGAGCTATGGCCCCAAGTCTTAAATGATGAGTATATATCATAAATTGGTGGGTCTGGGTGGATTTGAACCACCGACCTCACCCTTATCAGGGGTGCGCTCTAACCAACTGAGCTACAGACCCGAATAAAACTATTTCTAGTTTAGAAGGGGTCACTTGGTCTTTCTTCTCATTAAATTTCTATCAAACAACTTGTTGTGGACACTCATACTTTTCTTAAGGAGGTGATCCAGCCCCACCTTCCGGTAGGGCTACCTTGTTACGACTTTACCCCAGTCATGGATCACACCGTGGTAACCGTCCCCTGTAAACAGTTAGACTAGCTACTTCTGGTGCAACCCACTCCCATGGTATGACGGGCGGTGTGTACAAGACCCGGGAACGTATTCACCGTGGCATTCTGATCCACGATTACTAGCGATTCCGACTTCACGGAGTCGAGTTGCAGACTCCGATCCGGACTACGAAAAGGTTTATGAGATTAGCACCACCTCGCGGCTTAGCGACCCTTTGTCCTTCCCATTGTAGCACGTGTGTAGCCCTGGTCGTAAGGGCCATGATGACTTGACGTCGTCCCCGCCTTCCTCCGGTTTATCACCGGCAGTCTCCTTATAGTTCCCACCATAATGTGCTGGCAAATAAGGATAAGGGTTGCGCTCGTTACGGGACTTAACCCAACATCTCACGACACGAGCTGACGACAGCCATGCAGCACCTGTATCAGAGTTCCCGAAGGCACCAATCCATCTCTGGAAAGTTCTCTGTATGTCAAGACCAGGTAAGGTTCTTCGCGTTGCATCGAATTAAACCACATGCTCCACCGCTTGTGCGGGTCCCCGTCAATTCCTTTGAGTTTTAGCCTTGCGGCCGTACTCCCCAGGCGGATAACTTAACGCGTTAGCTTCGCCACTAAGAGGTAAATCCTCCCAACGGCTAGTTATCATCGTTTACGGCGTGGACTACCAGGGTATCTAATCCTGTTTGCTACCCACGCTTTCGTACCTCAGTGTCAGTATTAGTCCAGAAAGCTGCCTTCGCCATTGATGTTCCTTCTGATATCTACGCATTTCACCGCTACACCAGAAATTCCACTTTCCTCTCCTATACTCTAGTTTGCCAGTTTCAAATGCAGTTCCCAGGTTGAGCCCGGGGCTTTCACATCTGACTTAACAAACCACCTACGCACGCTTTACGCCCAGTAATTCCGATTAACGCTTGCACCCTCCGTATTACCGCGGCTGCTGGCACGGAGTTAGCCGGTGCTTCTTCTAAAGTTAACGTCAAGGCTAATAGTTATTAACTATTAACTTTTCTTCACAATTGAAAGTGCTTTACAACCCTCAGGCCTTCTTCACACACGCGGTATTGCTGGATCAGGGTTGCCCCCATTGTCCAATATTCCCCACTGCTGCCTCCCGTAGGAGTCTGGGCCGTGTCTCAGTCCCAGTGTGGCTGATCATCCTCTCAGACCAGCTAAAGATCGTCGCCTTGGTGAGCTTTTACCTCACCAACTAGCTAATCTTACGCAGGCTCATCAGATAGCGAAAGCATATAAATAGAGGCCTCCTTTACTCCGTAGAGATTATGCGGTATTAATCCGAATTTCTCCGGGCTATCCCCCACTATCTGGTAGATTCCTACGCGTTACTCACCCGTCCGCCACTCGACGCCTACTAGCAAGCTAGTATCGTTTCCGTTCGACTTGCATGTGTTAAGCATACCGCCAGCGTTCAATCTGAGCCAGGATCAAACTCTTCAGTTCAATTCTAACTATTTAGAACATTGGCAACACTTATAAATAAGTGCGCTTTGCGTTCAATTTTTTTAAAAGCTTATCTGCTTTTGTTTTGTCGGAACAACTACAAATAAATGCAATTGTTTCGTGTGCACTGCACAATTTTTATTGTACGAGTGCCCACACAAGTTGTTTGATATATTTTTAAAGAGCTACTGCTGAAAAATTAATTTTTTGCTGCAGTGAAAGGTGGAAATTATACAGCGATTAAATCGCTTGTCAACACTTATTTTCAACTTTCTTTCGCAATAAAACTTTTAACTTTTTTATGCAGTGAAAGCGCGAAATTATACAAAGAAAATTGGCCTGGTCAAGTGTTATTTTGACTTTTTATTTTTTAAATATTATTGGGGTCGAGTTTGCCTTGTTCTACGGCCTTATTAAGCCAATCATCAGCATTATCTATATCTACAATATTGTTATCATTATTAAGCATTGCTAGATCGTTATCATTCCAGCCTTTAATTCCAAGCTTTAATGACCTAACATCAGTAAACTTCATTTGTTGCATGGTTTGTGCAGCCAGCACGCTTCTATTGCCCGATCTACATATAACTACAATACTCTGATCTCTACTCTGGGCTAACAATGGCACAGTATCATCATAGTTCCAAACACAAGCGCCTTCTAAAACACCCCTAGGAACATGAACTGAATTTTTAATATGCATCATTTCAAATTCATCTTGTTCTCTAATATCTAGCAAAATTAAATCTGGATTTTTTTCTATTTCTTCCTCTAAGTCCCACGGTAGTATTTCATCAACCGTTTTTAAAGCCTGAACCACTAACCTTTGATATCCGTCCATAATTTAACCAGTAATTTATTTACAACAGCCTTTTTCCGTCACCATTACGGCAACCTCAACTCTAGAGCTTAACGAAAGCTTTTTCAAGATTGACTTTACATGAAGCTTCACCGTGCCATCAGAAATTCCAAGCTCTCTGGCAATAACTTTATTACTATGACCACTAGCAACTTGGCATGCCACTTCTTTTTCTCTATTAGTCAGGACATCAAAAGATGATTCAGAATCAGTTAACTCGTTTTTAAGGACTTTGGCCAGAACATAGGTCATATCTTGCGCTACAACGATAGAACCACTTACTACCTCATTTAATGCGTCCACCAACTCATCAGGGTCCATATCCTTAAGCAAGTACCCCTGTGCTCCGTGCTTGAGACAATCGCGCAAATCATTTTCCTCAGTACTAGTGGTAAGCATAACCACCGGAGTTTTTACATCTTGACTCTTTAAAGCTTTTAAAACTTCAAGTCCAGACATCTGTGGCATACGTAGATCAAGCAAAATAATATCTAAGTCTAATGATGATATTTCCACTAAACCTTGTTCAGGAGAGGCTGCAGCTACAGCGCTTATATTTCTAGACTCTAATAATGATACTAAGCCATTACGAAATAATGCATGATCATCGATAATATATATATTCATAACCTAAATCCCAAAGTTAACAATAACACGAGTACCTTCATCTACTTCTGATTCTATTTCAATGCTAGCTCCAATCCTATCAGCGCGCTCTTTCATTATATTCATACCAATATTATTCCCCATTATCCCTCTCTCATTCTGATCTTTTTTAAAGCCGACACCATCATCCTCAATGAGCAATTTACAATTTGGCTCTGCTGATAGCAATATGCGTACATTACGAGCGTTAGCGTGCTTACGGATATTTGATAAGGCTTCTTGAGTAATACGTATGATCTGCATCTCCACCTCCGGAGATACTTTCAGCCTGCCTTTAACTTGTAAATATGTAGCAATGCCCTCATCATTATTAAACCTATTAACAAGATTTTCTAATGAAACTTTAATGCCTTTTGGATCAAGTGGTACACGAAAATTACACATCAATTCCCTAAGCTCCTGGTTTGCTTCAGAGATATTGGATTGCAAGTCAACAACTTTACTCTTGGCATCAGAAGAATTACTATTCTTAAGCATATCACCAAGAACAGTCACTTGTAGTTTTAGGCTATAAATAGTTTGTGCCAAAGAGTCATGTATTTCTTGTGATAAAAATAAACGCTCCTGTGAAAGCTCCATACGCTTAGTTTCTTCATCAAGTCTAGATTTATCCAATGCAATAGCGATATTATCGGCAACAGACTCGAGAAGAGCTCTTTCATCAAATGCAAGCGACGGCTCTTTATCAAAAAACAAATTAAAGACCCCCAGGGTCTTGCCATGATATTTAAGAGGAACAAATATTGTCCCTACTTTTGCAATAGATTCAGATTGCTCACCAACACACTTGCCACATGTGTGTACGCTAAACTGCACACCAGGATCTTTCGCAGTTGAGACTTCTCCACAAAAACAATCACTACTAAGTACGCTTGTCACCTGTCCCTTGCTATCAATCACTCCGTGCGATGCTATCAAATGCAGATTGCCATCTGCGCCAAGACTTCTTGCCGCCCCACAGTTGGCATTAGTCATATTTATAAATACTTCTAAAAAATGTTCAAACAGCTCTTCAGTTGAGTGCATATTGTTCAGCTTGGAGGAAACACCATACAGAGTTTCCAAATAAGCAGACTTTTTACTTAGACGCTGAATTTGCTTATTAAGAATGTCTTCCATGTCATCATAAATGTACTGATTTTCATCAATTAGGTGGTTTATAGCTTCTGCAACTGGCTGGAAACTAGTTTTTTGCTCATCATCCAATCGAGCACTCTGGTCAACATTGTAACCATCCACCCATTTCTGCAAGTTATCAAATGGTAATAAAAAATCTCTGCGTATAGCAATATAAAGAGCCAAATAAACTAGCAATATAATAATAACTAACGATATATCAACCAAGTTGGGTAAATAGTAGACATTGGTTATTTCAATCACTAGCAGTGGTGAAAGTGCAATTGTTACTAATAGATAGATATAAAATTTTAATTTAATACTCATAAATATCTTATTACTTGCCTATACAAAAAGAGGAAAATATTTCACCAAGCAAGTCGTCTGATGAAAACTCACCCGTAATGCTACCCATATGCTGCCCTGCTTGACGCAAGTCCTCTGCCATAAGCTCGCTCGCTCCAAATTCAAGTTGTGTGGTTGCACTGTCTATAAATTCTAAGGCCAGCTCCAACGCCATAATATGCCTCTTTCTAGCCAACATTAGACCTTCGCCAGAAGTATTCAATCCAGCTATATCCACAAGCTCATTTCTAAGAAGATCAACACCCTTTGCAGTCTTAGCAGAAATAGATAGCTGCACTTTGTTGTCAATTTCAATCTTACCAATACTTTCGCTAGTTAAATCAACCTTGTTCTTTATTAATAATAATGGCTTTGATAGTATGTTTTCTGGCAGTATTGATAAATCATACTCAATATCTTGCGCATCAAACATTAATAGCACAACATCAGCACGTTCAATCTCTAAGTGTGCTCTTCTTATCCCCTCTTGCTCTACTTTATCAGAGCTTGCGTGTAGTCCGGCAGTATCTATTATATTAATTGGCATGCCATCTATGTGTATTGTTTCTTTCAGCACATCACGAGTAGTTCCCGCAATATCAGTTACAATTGCGCTAGAGTCTTGCGTTAATGCATTTAAAAGTGAGGATTTGCCAGCATTAGGCTTGCCTGCTATAGCGACATTTATACCCTCTCTAAGAATCGCTCCTTGTTGGGCAGAATTAAGTATATCTACAACATCCTTTTTAATGCTTTTAGCCTTAGACTTAACTTCTGATGATTGCAAGAAATCAATTTCTTCATCAGAAAAATCAATAGTAGCCTCAACAAATACTCTTAAATCAATAATAGACTTGGTTAATGCATTTACTTTTTTAGAAAATTCTCCAGATAAAGATCTAAGAGCACAACGAGCAGATTGTTCGGAGCTGGCTTCAATAATGTCTGCAACCGCTTCTGCTTGAACCAAATCCATCTTACCATTTAAAAATGCACGTTTTGAGAACTCGCCAGGATCTGCAGCAATGGCTCCCAATGCAATTGCAGATTCCAATAAAGAGCGCATTATACTAATACCACCATGGCCCTGAAACTCAAGCACATCTTCACCTGTGAATGAATGTGGGCCAGGGAAAAATATAGCTATACCTTTGTCTATCTCAATATTATCTTGATTAAAAAATGACCCATAGTGTGCATAACGCGCTTTTGGAACATATCCTAGCATGTGCTTGGCAATATTCTTAGAAAGTGGTCCAGATATACGTACAACACCAACTCCACCTTGTCCTAAGGCGCTTGCAACTGCACAAATAGTCGTAGCATTACTCATTTATGACTCTTTGGAAAAATACTCTTGTAGGAATTTATCAAAACTAATATTGTCAGCCTCTTCTATTTCTTGTTGTTTTTTGCACGATATTTTTGCCTGTTCATCTAAATACTTAAAGTGTTTCTTATTAATATTATTATTAAGAAACTCTTTTCTATAACGCTTTGCAAGTGAGCTCGTATAATCAAAAAAACCTTGTTTTCTATCACGCATATCACTAAGAACTACAGAAGAAGGGGTTAGTTCTGGGTTTTTAATACGCCTAGATATATTAACAACATCTTGCTTATAGTTTTCACCAAATAACCGTGAGCAGAGCTCAATCTCCTGCATAATTTCACTACCCCAGTCTTTCAATAATACAGTTTGTGAGCTACGACTTAAGGTTAGCTCTGGCTTACGACCTTCGTGAGCTACTAGTTGGTCATTATTATCAATCTCAAACTGCTCCCTAGTAGAAATAATAGGCGAATCTTTAAGCAAGCAAAACAGCATAAATGCCTCTAAAAAATGAATTTGGGGTTCATCAATCCCAAGTGGAGTTATTGGATTAACATCTAATGACCTGAGTTCTATATAACTAATTCCACTACTGTTAAGACTATCTAATGGTTTTTCACACTCTTGAGCGGATGGCTTTGGTCTAACCGATGCATAGTACTCGTTTTCAATTTGAAGAATGTTGGTGTTGAGTTGTTGATACTCTCCACCAGATTTAACGCCAATTTTTTCATATTCACTACAATTGGAACGCATACCAACCTTAAGTGAATTTATATAATGAGATAAGCTGTTGTAATTTGCCTTAACTCCGGCCTCGTCTTCGCGTAAGTTTTGATAACCAATATCACCCATACGCAAAGAAGTGGCATATGGCTCATATAAGGTTGAATCATTAAATTCTACCAATGAATGCTTATGATGGCCATTTAAAAAAGACTTACATACTGCGGGAGAAGATCCAAATAAATATGGAATAACCCATCCATAACGCATAATGTTACGAGTAAGCGCCATATAGTTGTCATTAATGAAATATTTTAAACCTTCATCTGGGCTTAATAAGGAGTTACACTTAGATAAAAAATCCTGTGAAAATGAATAATTAAAGTGCACCCCAGCAATAGTTTGCATTACGCTACCATACCTATTTGCAAGGCCCCTTCTATATATAGTTTTCATCATGCCTCTATTGGACTTCCCATATTTAGCAATAGGAATATAAGTCTCGCCACGAATTACACAAGGCATACTTGCAGGCCAAAAGTTTTGATCTTTAGGTAAGTGATAATATAGGTAATGCTGTGTATCTGCCAAAAAATCTAATGTTTTCTTAGCGCTATTTGTTGGCGGAGTAACAAGCTCTATTAGTGACTCGGAAAAATCAGTAGTAATGTTTGGATGTGTCAAAGCACAACCTAAGACCTCTGGGTGTGCAGCTTGAGACAACCCGCCTTTTTTAGACACTCTAAGACCCTCTTTCTCAACACCCATTAAATTGCCTTGCAGCAAATGCGCATGTGGTTTTAGTATTTGAATTTTATCCGTTATGTTCAAATGTTGACCCAGTGCTAAAATAGCGCTATTTTACCATTATGATGCAAGATGGAGACAATCAAGGCAGTTGTTGGTGTTTTATACAATAACTCAGGACAAATACTAATTGCTAAACGCCAAAAACATCAATTTATGGGTGGATTTTGGGAATTACCTGGCGGTAAAACAAAAAACAATGAATCTAATAAGAGCGCTATAACTAGAGAGCTTTATGAAGAGTTAAACATTAAAGTTCTAGATTTAAATTTACACCAAAGTATGAAGCATTATTATGTAGACAGAAAGGTTGAGCTAAGCATCTATAATATAAAAAAATATCAAAAACATCCTATTGGCGCTGAAGGCCAAGAAATTGCCTGGGTTGATATTAACAAACTACACAAATACAAACTACTACCGACTATGAAAGCTTTTATTGACTCTATAACCTTGCCAAACAAATACTGGATTACACCATCTAGCAACCACCAAACTAAAGAATGGATGGATAAATTTGATAAAAAAATAACTCAAGATATTAGCCTTATACAACTTCGCAGCAAAAGTCCGCTAAATAGCGTATTTATCGCCGAACTTCATAACAAATGCAAACAAAATAATGTCAAATTACTTCTTAATACCACCGATAAGTCCTTTAATGAAGAGTATTGTGATGGCTGGCATATTACCACTGGAGAAATGCTGGTTTTAACAAAAAGACCTTGTGCAGATAATAAATTGTTAGGCGCATCCACCCATGACCTGAATGAAGCGCTTAAAGCGCAGAAATTAGGCGCAGATTTTGTTGTTATTTCTCCAGTACAGGCTACTCAAACTCATCCAGAAACTATTCCATTAGGCTGGGATTCTGCCAAGGAAGTAGTAGATAAACTCAACATTCCGGTGTATTTTCTTGGTGGCATGGGGCTGAAAGATTTAGAAAAAACCCTTAAACTTGGAGCCCAAGGTATTGCTGGTGTTAGTGCATTCTAAGCTCTAGCCACAACCATTACATCACAGGTTTCTATGTCTGTATTTTTCAGCATAGTTTTGCTTATCTCATTCATACTTGAACCTGTTGTCATAACATCATCAACTAATAAAACTCTCTTATAAGTCACGGGCTTTACAGAAAACGCATTTTTAATCTCATTTTTCCTTTGCTCAAGGCTTAAAGATGAAAGCGCTTGAGTTGCTTTAATACGCTCTGCACAGTTAGTATCAATAGTTGCGTTGGTTTTGTTTTTAATAACCCTAAGCAACTCATGAGTCTGGTTATATCCCCTGTCTTTAATACGCTGCGTGCTTAAAGGTAGTGGAATAATTGCATCGTATTCTCCACTTTCCCTAACAATCTTAGTATACAAATCAAACAATCTGTGTGCGAAATAATCACCAACACAAAGCTGGTGATCAAATTTAAACTGCTTTATAAGTTGTGAACAATATTCGGCATAATCATATAGTGCATATGTTTTAGAAAAATAGGGTGAATGAGATAAGCATTCACCGCAGAACTGTAAATCAGAATTTAGTTTTGTAGCGCAAGACAAGCATCGATGTTCACTAGTGCTAAAACTAGACTCACACTGTGTACATACGCAATAATCTGATTGCTCAGAGCAAAGCACACAGCTTTGTTTTGGAATTAACCTCTGGTAAATACCCATGTTTTGTCATCAGAGATCTCTTCTTTATAGGAATAATTTTCAGCATTAAATGTTTTTAAATTCTGCGGATTGCTGATTTTATTTTTAATTATGTAATTAACCATCAATCCTCTAGCACGCTTAGCATAAATACCAATAATTTTATATTTGTCGCCCTTAAATTCTTTAAATACTATATTGATAATTTGAGCATTTAATGATTTTTTGTCTATGCCTTTAAAATACTCATTAGAGGCCAAATTAATAATTACATTTGATTCATCTTCATTTAGCATTTTTGAGATTTTATTGCCCCAAAATTCATACAAATTTTTACCTTTTGGATTTTCAAGTTTTGTGCCCATTTCCAATCTATACGGGGCTATCAAATCTAACGGTCTAATTACACCATACAAACCCGAAAGCATACGTAAAGACTGTTGAGCAAACCCTAAATCATCAACAGACAAACTTGGGGCGTCTATGCCATTATAAACATCGCCTTTAAATGCCAGTATCGCCTGCCTGGAGTTATCAGAATCAAACCGGGATGGGAATGATTGAAATCTGTCAAAATTTAGATTAGCAAGTTTTCCACTAATAGACATTAGCTGAGCAATTTCGTCTTTACTCTTGCCTTTCAAGATATCCACCAATCTCATAGATTGATCGATTTGGCGAGCTTGTGTGTACTTGCCAGTAGCATGTTCAGAAAAATCCTGAGTTTTTGAAGGAGATATAACTGCTAACATTAGGTTGTTTATTTGAGTATTAAATCCAGGGCTATTCTACCTTAACACCTCTAGCAAATGCAATACTAAGCAGGGGTATTTGCGCTGTTATAGCACCATTTTTTACGTTATAATTGATAGAATTTTTTCGATCTTTATTTTGTAGATTTTACACATATGAAAAACCAATTATTACACCTTCCTAAAGCTAACGGTCTTTATCATCCAAACAATGAAAAAGAAAACTGTGGCGTTGGATTTATTGCACACGTAAAGGCTGAATCTTCACATCAAATTACTGCTGATGCCCTAGAGATGTTAGCCAGAATGGACCACCGTGGCGGCACTGGAAGTGAGGCTAATACTGGCGATGGAGCAGGAATTCTAACCAATATTCCACATGAATTTTTTGCTAATGAAATAAATAGCCTGTACGGTATGAATGTTGAGAAAGGCAAGTACGGTGTTGGTAATGTTTTCTTGCCTCAAGATAATACTGAAAGAGCTCATTGCATGAGCTTACTGAAAAAAGCAGTTGTTGATGAAGGTCAGATATTTATTGGCTTTAGAGATGTTCCAGTTAATGCTGACAAGGCTGATGTTGGTAATATAGCAAGACAATCCCAACCTATAATCAAGCAGCTTATCATAGGATGTGCCGACGACACCGATGCTCAGGCATTTGAACGTGCATTGTTTACTATTAGAAAACACGTGTCTCACAAAATCAGAACTGATGATTCTTTGTCTCAAGCATTACTGTTTTACGTTTGTAGTCTGTCAACTAAGGTTATCATTTACAAAGGCATGTTGATGGGCTCTCAAGTGCTTGATTTTTATGATGATTTGTCAAATACTGAATACTCAACATATTTAGCAATGGTGCACTCACGCTTCTCTACCAACACCTTCCCTTCTTGGGACAGGGCGCAACCATGTCGTTACATGTCTCACAACGGTGAAATCAACACTCGTCAAGGAAACTACAACTGGATGCGTGCACGTGAAGGTGTATTAGAAAGTGATCTGTTCAAAGATGATTTGGCCAAAACACTGCCTGTAATTGAAACTGAAGTATCAGACTCTGGTAGTTTTGATAATGTTTTAGAGTTCTTAATGATGAACGGTCGCTCACTACAAGAAGCGGTACTAATGATGGTGCCTGAAGCTTGGCAGAATGACAACAATATGAGTAATGAGAAAAAAGCATTTTATGAATACTTCTCTAATGTAATGGAACCTTGGGATGGTCCAGCATCTATTGCATTTACTGACGGCCACTATATTGGTGCAGTTCTTGATCGTAATGGTCTACGTCCATCACGTTATTATATGACTCACGATAATAGGGTTATTATGGCCTCCGAGGTTGGTGTTGTTGATGTTGAAGCTGACAATGTTAAGACCAAAGGCAGGTTACGCCCAGGCAAGATGTTCTTGGTTGATTTTGAAAAAGGCGAGCTTATTGATGATGAAACTATTAAAGCAGATTTTGCCACACAAAATCCTTACGAGGACTGGCTATCTGAACAACAAATTAATTTATCAGAACTAAACTGTGATGCTCAAGTACATGGATTTTATCCGGACACCCTTATACATCGTTTAAAAGCTTTCGGCTATAGTACTGAAACGCTAAAGTTTATGCTTCTACCTTTGGTTAATGAACTTAGAGATCCAGTAGGCTCTATGGGTAATGACTCAGCACTAGCTTGCTTATCAGACCAATCACGCATTATTTATGATTACTTTAAACAATTATTTGCTCAAGTAACCAATCCTGCAATTGACTCAATTCGTGAAGAAGTGGTTATGTCTCTACGTTGCTCAATTGGTCCTGAAGGAAACTTGCTAGAAAACAAGGCAGAAAACGCCCATAGACTAGTGATCGATCATCCAATTATAACCAATGAAGAAGCTGCAGCACTTAGACATTGCAATCATCGCGGCTGGACTAGTAAAACTATTGATATAACTTACGATACCAATGAAGATAAAAATATATCTGATCTATTGGATGATATTTGCAAGCAAGGATCACAAGCAATTAAAGATGGATATAGCTTAATTATTCTATCTGATCGCAATATTAGTGAAAATCGTGCTCCAATATCTAGTTTGTTAGCATCATCAGCTCTACATCGTCACCTAGTTTCTTCACATGAAAGAACTCAAGTTGGCATCATTGTAGAAACTGGTGAAGCGCGTGAAGTACATCACTTCTGCCTACTAACAGGATATGGCGCTGATGCAATTAACCCATATCTTGCTTTTGAGGCGTTGTGGCAGGCTCGTCGTGATCAAATGATTGATATAGAAAGCGATGAGGCTATCATCTATGCATATCGCAAAGGCATAGCCAAAGGCATGCTAAAAGTTATGGCTAAGATGGGAATTTCAACTCTAGAATCTTACAAGGGTGCGCAAATCTTTGAAGCTATTGGTCTTGCTCCAGAGGTAATGAACAAATGTTTCTTTGAAACCGCATCACGTATTGATGGCGTTGGCTTTGACATATTGCAAAATGAAAATGAAAAGCGCCACCAAAGCGCCTACCAAACCAACTCACTAGAAAACCTCGGCCATTACCACTGGCGTAGTGGCGGTGAAAAACATATGTGGGATCCAAAAACCATATCAAATCTACAACTAGCCGCTCGTAACAATGATGAGAAATCATACTGGGAATTTGCTGATCATGCTAACAAAGAAGGCACACGTAACTCAACTCTACGTGGACTTATGTCTTTCAAACAAGGCAGTCCAATATCAATCGACGAAGTTGAAAACGTCAAAGAAATTGTAAAGCGTTTTGCCACTGGGGCAATGAGTTTTGGCTCTATATCGGCTGAATCACATGAATCTTTAGCTATTGCTATGAACCGCCTGGGTGGTAAATCTAATACTGGTGAAGGTGGTGAAGACGCTAAGCGCTGGACTCCAGATGCAAATGGTGATTCACGTCGTAGTGCCATCAAACAAGTAGCATCGGGTCGTTTTGGTGTAACTATTGATTATTTAAATAATGCTGATGAAATTCAAATTAAAGTTTCACAAGGAGCCAAGCCAGGTGAAGGTGGAGAGTTGCCAGGCTCAAAAGTAGATGAAGGCATTGCTAAAATACGTCACTCCACTCCAGGGGTTGGTCTAATTTCTCCACCGCCACATCATGATATTTATTCAATTGAAGACTTGTCACAGTTAATTTTTGATCTTAAGAGGTCAAACCCTGAGGCACGCATAAGTGTTAAGTTAGTTGCTGAAATTGGCGTTGGCACTATTGCTGCAGGCGTTACTAAGGCTAAATCAGACCATATTGTAATTGCTGGACATGATGGCGGTACTGGAGCATCTCCACTTACATCTATTAAACACGCAGGACTACCATGGGAGTTGGGCCTAGCTGAAACTCATCAAACCCTAGTAATGAATGATTTGCGCTCACGCGTAACCATACAAACTGATGGACAAATAAAAACTGGTCGTGACGTTGCAATTGCTATACTACTTGGTGCTGAAGAGTTTGGCTTCTCAACTGCTCCACTTATTACTATGGGTTGCATTATGATGCGTAAGTGTCATCTAAATACTTGTCCAGTTGGTATTGCAACTCAAGATAAAGAGTTGCGTAAAAAGTTTACTGGTAAGCCAGAACATGTAGTTAACTACCTGTTTATGGTAGCTAAAGAGCTACGCATAATTATGGCAGAACTTGGATTTAAAACAGTTAATGAGATGATTGGTCGCTCTGATATGCTAGAGATGAATAAGGCAATTGAGCATTGGAAACAAGGGTCTATTAATTTAGATGCGCTACTTACTCCAGCAACAAAACCAAACAAAGACACCGGTACATATCAAAGCACTTTTCAAGATCACCAGCTAGAATTACAAATTGACAACTCACTAATTGAAGCATCAAAACCAGTTATTGATAACAACGAAACAGTTAACATTAGCTCAGTTATCACTAATGTTGATCGTGCGGTAGGTGCAATGCTATCCTCACACATTGTTAAGACTCGTGGAAATAATGATTTAAAAGACGAATCAATTCATATCAACTTTAAAGGCTCTGCTGGACAATCACTAGGTGCATTCTTAGCCAAAGGCATAACTTTAGAAGTTGAAGGTGATGCAAATGACTACGTTGGCAAGGGCTTATCTGGCGGTAAAGTAATAGTTTATCCACCTAAAAACTCAACATTTAGCTCAGAAAATGAAATTATCGCTGGTAATGTTTGTGGCTATGGCGCTACTGGTGGTGAAATGTATCTATCTGGATGTGTTGCTGAGCGCTTCTGTGTGCGTAATTCAGGAGTAGTGGCGGTAGTTGAAGGGGTTGGTGATCATGGTTGTGAATATATGACTGGAGGTCGTGCTATTATTTTGGGAGAAGCTGGTCGTAACTTTGGCGCCGGTATGAGTGGTGGTATTGCATACATATATAATCCAAACAAAACTTTCGAGTCAATGGTTAATCCTATTATGATTGATCTTGATCCAATGGATAATGATGCCCAAGCAGAGTTAAGAAAGTATGTTACTAATCATGCTGGATTTACCGGATCAAAAGTAGCGCAACGTATATTAGATAATTGGAACGATGAAATCAAACATTTTATCAAAGTAATGCCTAAAGACTTTAAACGAGTCTTAGCCGCAAACGCCAAAAAGTAACACCATAAAAAAGGATTGTAAAGCGCAATCCTTTTTTATAATAAATATATGTTATTAGATGGGTATGGCATCAATTACGTCCGCTGTCTCATCAATTGCTGCATCGATTTCTTCACCAATTCCGGGTACTATTGAAATAACTGCACCGCCTACACGCATAGGCACCGTAACCACTTTAGTAAGCACACAGCTTGAAAGCATAACTGCTGATAATAATATTACAATTATTTTAGGCATAATTACTTTCTGTCCAAAATAGTAAAATGATAAGTATGTGGATTTTTGTCATCCGGACTGTGTGATTCACGACTAACCTCAATAAATTCTTCTATATCAAACTTAGGAAAATGTGCATCACCATCATACTTACCATCAATCCTAGTGATATATAATCGATCCGCACTTGGCAACATTTGCTCATAAAAAGAAGCGCCACCCATAACCATTACCTCATTATCGTTCTTAGCCAAGTTTAGTGCTGCATCAATGCTATCAACTATCTCACAACCTTCAGCTTTAAATTCAGAATTGCGACTAACAATAACATTGCGACGATTTGGCAATGGCTTACCAATAGATTCATAGGTTTTTCTGCCCATTAATACTGTCTTTCCAGTGGTGGTTTTTTTAAAATATCCTAAATCTGCAGGCAAATGCCAAGGAAGGGCATTATCCTTGCCGATTAATTGATTATCGTCCATAGCTACAATAATTGATAAGCGCATTGAGTTGAGTGTCTAGTAAAATGACTCCTATTTTACAAATACTGTTAACTCAAGTGTCATTAATTCTTGCATCATCGTCGCCATTTAGAAAAGAAGTGCTAAGTAAGCTTGGTATGGACTTTGATACTGTCTCGCCAGATATTGATGAATCAAAAAAAGACAATGAAACACCCGTGCAATTGGTACATAGACTAAGCCAAGAAAAAGCTCTTGAAGTAGCTAAAACTCATAACGGACTTATTATTGCCTCTGATCAAGTAGCGACACTTGCTGATGGAAACAGTAAAGATGATGAAATTCTTACCAAGGCGCATACGCATGAGAATGCTATTAAACAACTAACACAAAGTTCTGGAAAGACCGTCACTTTTCTTACTAGCTTATCTCTTTTAAATACTGATACTAACAATATACAAACAATTGTTGAAACATTTAAAGTGGTTTTTAGAGATTTAACTCCAAAACAGATCGACAACTACCTCAGAAAAGAAACTCCATATAATTGCGCTGGAAGCTTTAAATCTGAAGCTTTGGGTATAAGCCTATTCGAGCGTATGATTGGTGACGATCCAAACAGCCTAATTGGTTTACCACTAATACAGCTAATAAAAATGCTTGAAAATGAAGGTGTTGATATCCTAGACAACAACTAGTCCTATGCAGTATCTACATCCTGAAAATGCTAAAACTTTTAGCTCGGGACAAAAAACCTATTGGGGCTCTCTATATGGCAGTGCAGATGCACTGGCTTTAATAGAATTTGCCAACAAACAACAACGTCCAATACTAGTAATAGCTAATGATATTGCGCATTTTGATAGCCTTTACAAATCCTTAAGTTTTTACAATAATGGATTAGAAATACTAAAGTTCGATAACTGGGAGGTGTTGGCTTATGATCATTTCTCACCACACCCAGATATCACCTCTAGCAGACTAACAACACTATCCAAACTTAAAAATCTAAATAAAGGCATAGTTATTGCTACGCTTGAATCGGTATTCTCACATTTGTGTCCAATAGAGTTTAGCGATAAATACAGCTTTAACATTAAAGTCAGCAATGAAATTAGACTCGATAACTTTAGTGAGAGGCTACTAAAAATTGGATATAACCGCGTGAATACAGTGATGGAACACGGCGAATTCAACGTTCGTGGCTCTCTTATCGATATCTATCCAATGGGCGCAGCTGCTCCTTATAGAATTGATTTATTCGATCAAGAAGTAGAGTCAATACGTACATTTGACACCTCCACTCAACGCTCTGAAACACAAGTAGACGAAATTGCGTTATTGCCAGCCAGAGAGTTTGCTACTGATGATTCAAGTATTGAGCTATTTAAAACCAATTACTCTCAATCACTAAGTACTGATAGTTTTATTTACAACGAGGTAAGTGAAGGCAGGCTACCTGGTGGAATTGAATTCTACCTGCCTTTATTTTTTAAATCCACCAATACTTTGTTTGACTACCTGAATAACGATGCAATTATTGTTACCACACAAGGATTTTCATCATTAGTCGATAGTATTTATTCTGAAATTGGCTCACGTTATGATAGCGCAAAGAAAGATCTAGACAGGCCTCCGCTTAATATTAATCAAGTGTTTTTAACCAAAGAATTACTTTTTAGCGAGATGAAAAAACATCAAAATTTGGTTATTAGTTCTTCAAAATTAGAAAATAAGCCGGGCAATCTAAATTTTAACTCGTCTCTACTTCCGCCACTAAGAATAGAGCCTCAAGCCAAGAAGCCTTTACTTAAGCTTTCAAACTTTGTTAATAAAAACGAGCGCAATATTCTTATAGTTTGTGAGTCTCGTGGACGACAAAGCGTACTTAGTGAGCTGTTAAGTAATCACAACCTTAGTGCTAATGAAGTTAGCAATTGGAGTGAGTTCGTTAATAGCAACAAGACTCTTAATATTACCAACAAAAGCCTATCTTTAGGCTTGCTAACTAGCAATATAGCTATTATTACTGAAGATAGCTTGTTTGGTCAAGATGTGGTTAAACAGCAACGCCGTAGGCGCGCTAAGCATAAAGACTTTGACGAAGCTATAAAAAGCCTAATTGAAATAAAAACCGGTGACCCAATTGTGCATGAGAACTACGGAATTGGTAGGTATTTAGGCCTTAAAACTCAAACTTTTGATGAGCAATCACAAGATTTTCTGCAGCTAGAATACTCTGGTGGCGCCAAACTTATGGTGCCTATAACTTCTCTTAACTTAATTTCACGCTATTCTGGTGTTTCACCAGAAAATGCACCACTACATAAGCTTGGCACTAACCAGTGGACAAAAGCAAAGAGAAAAGCAGGTGAGGCTCTGTACGATGTGGCCGCAGAACTATTGGAAATCTATGCCAAACGTGAATCACAGTCAGGCTTTGCCTTTCCAGCTCCTAATGATGCATATTCTTCATTTGTATCCAGTTTTCCATTTGAAGAAACCCCTGACCAATTAAAAACTATGGGTGAGGTGCTGGCTGATATGCGCTCTTCAAGGCCAATGGATAGATTGGTGTGTGGCGATGTGGGCTTTGGAAAAACAGAAATTGCTATGCGTGCTGCATTTCTAGCAGTTGAAGCTGGAAAACAAGTGGCAATTTTAGTTCCAACCACACTGCTAGCCAACCAACACCATCAGTCATTTATTGAACGGTTTATTAATTATCCAGTTGAAATTGCTGCACTATCTAGATTCCAAACCCCAAAAGAGCAAAAGCTTATAAACGAGAAACTGGTACAAGGGAAAATAGATATTGTTGTTGGCACACATAAAATCATCCAAGGAAATATCAAATACAAAAATCTAGGATTAATAATTATTGATGAGGAACATCGCTTTGGTGTTAAACAAAAAGAGGCCTTGAAAAAACTTCGTGGTCAAAGTGATATTCTAACCATGACCGCCACCCCTATTCCGCGCACACTTAATATGGCACTTGGCTCTCTAAGGGAGTTGTCTATTATTGCCACACCTCCAGCTAAACGCAGTGCAATTCAAACATTTGTACAAGAGTGGAAAGATGAAAACATCAAGGAAGCTTGCACGCGAGAGCTACACCGTGGCGGACAGATATTTGTCCTGCATAACGACATTGACTCTATTGACAATATGGCACAAACTCTAAAAGAGATAATGCCAAATGTACATGTGCGTGTCGCCCACGGACAAATGCCATCACGTGAACTAGAAAGAATTATGGGTGATTTCTATCATGCCAGATTCCAAATCTTAGTATGTACAACCATTATTGAAACTGGTATCGACATCCCTAATGCTAACACCATCATTATCAACAACGCTCAAAACTTTGGATTAGCTCAGTTGCATCAGCTACGAGGAAGAGTAGGTAGGTCGCATCACAGAGCATATGCCTATTTAGTGATTAAATCTCACCAGTCTTTATCAAAGGATGCAAAAAAACGCTTAGACGCTATTGAATCATTGGAGGAGCTTGGCGCGGGATTTATGCTCGCTAATCACGACTTGGAGATTCGTGGAGCAGGAGACTTATTAGGTGATAATCAATCAGGCAAGATTAGTGAAATTGGCTTTAACTTATATCATGACCTACTAAAACGTACCATTGATGCAATGCGCGCAGGTAGAAAAATCAACCCTGAAGATCCTATTCATCAAGAAATTCAAATAGACTCTGGGCTGCCATCAATTATTCCAGATACTTACCTAAGCGACGTACATGAGCGCCTAGTATTATATAAACGTGTTGCTAGTTGCAAAACCAATAGCGAACTAAAAGAATTACAAATTGAGATGATTGATCGATTTGGCCTATTGCCAGACTCTACTAAAAATCTATTTGCCAATACACGCCTCAAACTTTTTTCAGAAAAAATCGGAATTGATAAAATTGATATATATTATGATAAGGCTATTGTTGCTTTTGGAACTAAAAACACCATAGAGCCGATAAAAATTATTCAATTAATTCAAAAACAGCCTAAAAACTATCAACTTAAGGGGCAAAATCAGTTAATTATTAAACAAGATATGCCTGAAGATATCAGACGCATAGAGCTAGTAGAAAATCTGCTAAAAAAGCTAAATTAGCTTATTTTTTATAAGTCATGGGGGTAAAAATCTTCAGTGCAACATAAATAAATACAATCCCACTAAGAATATCACTAGCAGCATATGACTGGATAAATAGTACTGGATTTGGAATGAGTTGTTTAATTTTCTATATGAAATAAAAATTCACATCAACAATATGAAAATATAAGATGGTTTATATATAAAACTAGCGTAACAAACAAGAAAGTTAAGGGGTTAAGTAGCTTTTTCCTTGATAAAGTTTTGATATGAAAGGCACTATTATCTTAAGCACCAAATAAATAACTAGCAAACCACCAAGTATGTCTCCAGTAATATAGTGAACAATAAAGTCAATAGCGTTGATATTCGAATTGGCATCGTAAAAAATAGAAAACTTTAATAGTGCGCTGATTACAGAAGTGAACACTATTAGAGATAATATGTGCCTGAAGTCAATATTACGCAAATTAGAAAAGTCACATACTTTGACTACTTTCATTGCCCACATAGTAATAATTGGTGCCAATGCTCCAGCACAAGACGACATAAAACCAATTAATAAATTGCCATTCCATGAATTAAGCAACACAATGCCGCTCGTAATACATGCCAATAATATGCCCGGTAGCACTCTATAGCCAAACAATAAATACATAAGAATTTTTACGCCGAGTGGGAGGTATAAAACAGCTGCAACCCCCATTTCAAGCTTGCCAAAAAGTATCATAATATTGGCCGCCAAAAATACAGACAGAAAAGCGACTATATTTTCAAATAAATAGTTTTTTATTAATGCTGACATATTGACATTATTACATAAAAAAACCCTAGTTTTCCATATTATGAAAAACTATATTCCTGTAATTCTTATTCTTAACTAACTATTTATTGTAGCTAAGTATCACTGCGCGCTTATCTGCGCTTGATTGATTTGCTGAAATAATGCTCTCACTAAGCAATACTCCTACCGCCCTTTTGATAGTTGATAGTGAATACTTAGCAAAATACCGATCTTTAGTGATCGCGGTAATGTTTGCATCCTTAGTATGCATAATAAATTCTAGCACTGACTTTTCCACTTCTGACAACTTGTCAAAACCCATCTCACGCTCATATGTGTCTAGTGAGCGACGTAATTCAAATAATTTTTCTAAAGCTTTCATATCTTTTCCCATTCCCTCTTATGTTGTTAATTTTCCCCACGTGGTAAATTATACTACAAAAACTATTTTTTTCAAAATAATGGCTCTTTGTAGTTATCTTGATAAAGCTTTTCAATTTCAATTAAATCGAATTTATGATTTTGCGTACCAAGATGAGAGATTTTAATTGCGCCTAACAATCCAGCCAACTGAGCAGTTGTTTTCCAGTCCATATCATTCATTAACCCGTACAATAAGCCAGCACGATAAGCATCTCCACATCCAGTAGGGTCTTGGGTGGCATTTGCTTTTGCTGGATTAATTACTATAACCTCACCATTTGTATGTATCTCAGATCCTTCAGCGCCCTTGGTAATGATTAACGCTTCAACCATTGAGGCGATAGTGTCAAGACTAAGTCCGGTTTTATCTTGTAGCATTTGTGATTCATAATCATTTACCGCAACATAGCTAGCTTGCTCGACAAATTGAATTAGCTCATCTCCAGAGAACATTGGCATGCCCTGGCCAGGATCAAAAATAAATGGAATGCTCATCTCAGAAAACTGCTGAGCATGTTCAATCATGCCGTCACGGCCATCTGGAGACACAATGCCAATATCTGCAACACTTGCATCAGAGACTTTGTTTTGATGTGAATCACTCATAGCTCCAGGATGAAATGCAGTTATCTGATTGTCATCCATATCGGTAGTAATAAATGCTTGCCCTGTATAGCTGCCCTTAATCACTTTAATATGTGTAGTGTTCATATGGTGTCTTTCCATCCACTGCATGTATGAAGTAAAGTCTTCACCAACTGTTGCCATTGGCACTGAATTTGCACCTAACAAATGCAGGTTGTAAGCAATATTACCACCACACCCTCCAAACTCTTTACGCATAGTTGGCACTAAAAACGAAACATTTAGCATGTGCACTTTATCTGGCAGAATGTGATTTTTAAAATGATCATGAAAAACCATGATGCTATCAAACGCATAAGAGCCACAAATTAAAGCTGTTTTTGACATTTTATTTTCTCCTATTATGAAATATTTATTTCATTATCTTAATTCTTCTGGCACTGAAAAGTGCACATCTTCTATAGCTCCACTGATCTCAACCACCTCAGTAGCGCCACAATCATATAGGTAGCTTATTACTTCTTGTACTAGTAGCTCTGGAGCTGAAGCACCGGCAGTTACACCAACTGTATCCATCCCATCAAGCCAACTGTTCTTAATTTCATCGGCCCCATCAATAAGGTATGCTGGCATATTGACCTTGTCAGCAATCTCTCTAAGACGGTTTGAGTTAGATGAATTACTCGAGCCCAATACTAACAAAATATCTGCATCTTGTATTAATGACTTTACCGCATCTTGACGGTTCTGCGTAGCATAACAAATATCATTCTTTTTTGGAGATTGAATATTTGAAAATTTAGATTTTAAACTACCAATAATCTGTCTGGTATCGTCAACTGATAAGGTGGTTTGGGTAGTATAAGAAACACTTTGCGTATCTGTAAGATCCAAATTCTCTACGTCTTCTATATCTTCTACCAATTGCACAGTATTTTCATTGCTTGCTTGCCCCAAAGTACCCTCCACTTCTGGATGGCCTTTGTGCCCTATCAATATAACTTTGTGCTGCTGATTCTGCCTTCTTATCACCTCTTTGTGCACTTTAGTAACCAAAGGACAGGTGGCATCATATATTGTTGCTCTAGTTTTTTCTGCTTGCCTGCGTACTGCTTGTGACACACCATGAGCACTAAATATAACCACCTGATTGTTTGGAATATTGTCTATTTCTTCTACAAAAATAGCACCCTTAGATTTAAGATTATCTACTACGAATTTGTTATGTACAACTTCATGGCGCACATATACAGGAGAGCCGTGCTGTTTAAGTGCACGTTCAACAATATCAATTGCACGCTCAACACCAGCGCAAAAGCCACGTGGATTGGCTAATAGAATTTTCACTTAGACTTTTCCAACACTTTGACCTGGAACGACACATCAGCCCCAGCCAGTGGGTGGTTAAAATCGACCGTAATATCATCACCTTGGATTTTATCAATACAGCCAACATATGAATCTCCAGTTGGAGTTTTAAACTCAACTACAGCATCTAGCTCTATTTTTAAATCCTGAGGAAAGTCTAATCGACTCATAACCTGAAAAGCCTCATTATAAATAGGACCAAAAGCCTCATTAGAGCTCAATAAAAAAGTTTGTAGTTCATTAATTTTACAAGACTCAACACAAGACTCTAAACACGGATCCAACTGAGCATCACCCAACTCAAACTCTAAAGGCTCATCCCAAGATTCATCAACTAAAGCTCCATTAGCATGACTAAGTTTATAAAGAATTTTATATTTAGCCATCTAAAGCCCAATCTAGACTAAGACTTATGCATTAACGCGCTAAGAACCCGATGAATTTTATCGCGCAACTCTGATCGATGCACAATCATATCAATTGCACCTTTTTCGAGTAAAAACTCACTACGCTGGAACCCCTCTGGAAGCTCTTCGCGTACTGTTTGTTCCACAACTCTAGGTCCAGCAAAACCAATCAACGCATTAGGCTCAGCAATATGAATATCACCAAGCATAGCAAAACTTGCAGACACGCCACCCATTGTTGGGTCAGTTAATATTGAAATAAATGGTATTTTCTTATCAGCCAATAGCTTTAAAATTAATGAAGTTTTACTCATTTGCATAAGAGAAAATAACCCTTCTTGCATACGTGCACCACCAGATGCAGAAAAACATATAAGTGGCGAGTTGGTTTCTATACTCATTTGCGCTGCACGGACAAATTTCTCGCCCACAACACTACCCATTGAGCCACCCATAAACTTAAATTCAAAAGCAGCAACAACAACACTCATGCCATTAATGGTTCCTTTTTTAACAACTAGAGCGTCTTTTTCATTAGTGTCTTTTTGTGCTATAGCGTAGCGATCCTTGTATTTTTTCTGATCTTTAAATTTAAGCGGATCAACTGCAACTAAATTAGGTGCTATTTCTTCTTGAGCGTCTTCATCTAACAAGCTTTCAATACGCAATCTAGCAGAGATACGCATATGGTAGTCACACTTAGGACATACGTAGTTTAGGTCTTTTAGCTCTTCATAATAAAGCGTGGCCTCACACTCAGGACACTTACTCCATAAGCCTTCAGGGATATTCTTTTTTGACCCGCTGGTAATAGAGGGTAATATTTTTTCTAGCCAACTCATAATAGATCCTTATTTTATAGCAGCTGAAATTTCAGCTGATAATGCACCAACACTTGTTAACATTTTATCCTTGTCGGCGCCATATTTCTCAATAAATGCCACTAGAGACGATCCAACAATTACCGCATCTGCATGCTCCGCCACTGCCTTTGCGGTAATTGCGTCTTTAATACCAAAACCAACACCAACTGGAAGCTCTACATATTTACGAATTCTTTCTAAATTAGAGTTGACCAAATCAATATCTAAATGCCCCGCTCCAGTAACACCTTTGAGCGATACAAAATATACAAATCCAGATGCAATTGTTGCCAAAAATTCTAGACGCTCATCAGTTGTAGTTGGTGCTACTAGGAAAATAAAATCAACATCAACCGCATCAAGATTTTGCTTTAAATCATGCGCCTCTTCAGGTGGCATATCTACTACCAACACTCCATCAACACCGCTTTTGCTTGCACTGTTGGCAAACTCTTTATAACCAAATACTTCAATTGGATTAAGGTATCCCATAAGCACAACGGCTGTGGTTGTATTTATCTTTCTAAATTTTTCAACCAAACTAAGTACATCTTTTAGGCTGACTCCGTCAGCTACCGCACGCTCGTGTGATTTGGAAATCATTGGACCATCAGCCATAGGATCAGAAAATGGCACACCTAGTTCAATAATATCAGCGCCATTTGCAACCAATGTTTGCATCAGCTCAAGAGTATTGTCCAGCCCGCTATCCCCAGCGGTAATAAACGGAATAAACGCTTTATTTCCTTCTGGTAATTGAGAAAAAACATTTCTTAATCGTGACATAATCTATCTAGCGCTAAACTCATGCACACTATCAACCAACACCTTCATGTTCTCTGGATCAACATCAGGGGTAATTCCATGTCCTAAATTGAAAATATGACCAGTATCACCTTTGAATTGGCTTAAAACTTTTTTAACTTCTGCTCTAACGATATCAGGTGTAGCGTACATTACTGCAGGATCAAGATTACCTTGAATTGCAACCTTGTCACCAATTTGTTTCTGCACGTCACCAAGCTCAACTGTCCAGTCAATACCTACGCCATCACAGCCTGTATTAGCAATTTCATTTAGGTGTTTGCCGCCATTCTTACTAAATAAAGTAATTGGTGTATTTGGATGTTTTGCCTTAACTCCATTTACAATCTTTTGCATATATTTCAATGAAAAATCTAAGTAGTTAGGTTTTGAAAGTACTCCACCCCAAGTATCAAACACCATTAAGCTATCAGCGCCACTAAGCACCTGTTGATTTAGATAAGCAATAACACTGTCAGCTAGTTTGTCTAATAATAAGTGTAGCATTTGTGGGTCATTAAATAGCATAGATTTAGTTTTGGCGAACGCTTTACTACTTCCACCCTCAATCATATAGGTTGCTAAAGTCCAAGGGCTACCGCTAAATCCAATTAGTGGGGCACGAGTTTTTAAAGCAGATTTAATTGTAGATACAGCATCAAAAACATAAGTTAAATCATTGTTAACGTTTGACGGAATTGCTTCAATATCTGCCAAACTTTGAATAGGACGCTCAAATTTTGGCCCTTCACCCTCGCTAAAATACAGACCTAAGCCCATAGCATCAGGAATAGTCAAAATATCACTAAATAAAATAGCAGCATCTAGATCGAATCTATCTATTGGTTGCATAGTAACTTCACATGCAAGCTCTGGATTTTTACATAAACTCATAAAATCACCAGCCTTTTTACGTGTTGCCCTATACTCTGGCAAATAGCGCCCTGCTTGGCGCATTACCCATATCGGTGTACGTGAAGTGGGTTTTTTTAATAAGGAGTTAATATAATCAAATGACATAATAATTTAAGTGTGAAAATGAATGCTATGATTATAATGACTTTTACAATGAAATCATTATCAATAAGGCATAAAAAAAGCCACTTTTAGTGGCTTTTTATTTAATTACTAGATACGCTTATCTCTTGAATGCAGCATAACGTGATTTAAACTTCTCAACACGACCAGCACTATCCATAATCTTTTGCTTACCTGTGTAGAAAGGATGGCAGCTAGAGCATACGTCTAAATGTAGTTCATCTTTTCTAGTTGTTGAACGTGTTTCAAAAGTGTTGCCGCACGAACAAACTACTTTAATATTGTTGTAATTAGGATGAATATCTGTTTTCATGTTAATAACTTTTATCTAAATCGCAAAGAGAAGAAATTATATACTATCATTAAGCTTTATGAGTAGAATTTTTACTTCTTTCTGTCACTATTCATTAACGAGCGCAAACGAGTCGCATTACCAATTACCACTAGTGAGCTAATTGGCATGACAATGGCGGCAAATAATGGTGTTACTTTAGCCATCATTGCAAGCGGAACCATTAAGGCATTGTACGAAAGTGCAAAAGCTATATTTTGCTTGATAACCCTACGAGTGTGCCTTGATAATTCAATAGCATCAACAACCGATCCTAATGTTGACTTTAATATAACCACATCTGCACTGCTAACTGACACATCGCTGCCAGAACCTATAGCAATACTAGTATCAGCCTGTACCAATGCTGGAGCATCATTGACCCCGTCTCCAACCATAAGTACAGTTGTATTTCTCTGCAAATCTTTAATATGCTTTGCTTTATCTCTCGGCAATACTTGAGCAATAACATTATCAATACCAAGCTGTTTAGCTACTGTATTTGCCACAACAGAGCTATCCCCACTAAGAATTGTAATGTCCTTGCCCATTTTGTGCAGTCTTTCCACTACTGTCTTTGCGTCGGTCTTTAGCTGATCTTTCAATACAACAAAACCTAAAATTTTTGATTCATCAGCGCACCAAATACAACTATAGCCTTGAGCTTCCAAAGTCTGAGACTGTTCAATTATCTTAGTATTGGCTATATTTTCACCCTCAACATAAGATAAGTTGCCTACTTTATATTGCACTTTATCAATACTAGCACTTACACCTTTTCCAGGAGTAGAAGTAAAACCAGCAACCGGCAAATTAGCCTTAGCACCCCCGAACTCAACAATGGCTTTCGCCAGTGGGTGCTCTGATGATTTCTCAATACTACTAACAATACTAACAAACTTATTATCATCTATTAGCGAAATCACATTACTAACGCTAAACGCACCAAATGTAAGGGTGCCAGTTTTATCAAATACTATATGCTCAACTTTATCCAACACTTCAAGGGCATCTGCATTTTTAATTAGTATTTTTCTTTTTGCTGCAGCACCACTAGCTACAGCAATACTCATCGGAGTTGCAAGTCCAAATGCACAGGGACAAGTAATAATAAGCACACTAGTGGCACTTAGAAGTGCCAAGTCAAAATCTTGTGGATACCAGTATATAAATGTAGCTGTTGCCAATAAAATTGTAGTCCAAACAAAATAAGGAATTATTCTGTCAATGGTGCATACAATAGAGCTTTTAGTCTGTTTAGTGTTTTCAACTAAATCAACAATTTGACTAAGGGCTGAGTCTCTTACTAATTTGGTAACTTTAATCTTAATGCTGCCATTGGCATTCATAGAACCTGCAAAAATATCGTCACCAATATCTTTTTTAACTGGTAAAGATTCACCGCTTAAAAGCGACTCATCTACTTCACTACTACCAGACACCACCTTGCCATCAACAGCTATACGTTCACCTGGCTTAAGTAGAACAATATCGTCAATTACAATAGCTCCAACTGGTTTAATTTTTTCAGTATTTCCCACCTCCACCAATGCAACTTTTGGCTGTAGTTGTTGTAAAGAGCTAGATGCAGACAATGAAGATTTTTTACTGGAAGCCTCAAGATATCGGCCTATAAGAATTACAAAAATAAAGTTAACTACAGTATCAAAATAGACCTCGCCTTTATTGGAAAATCCAAACAAAACATAAACAGAATAAAAATACGTGGTCAGAGCGCCAATACTAATTGGAACGTCCATATTCATAAATCGATTTTTTATACCGAAATATGCATTTTTAAGGAAAGGCAGTCCAGAATAAAACAAAGTTGGCGTCGCAAGTGCAAAGCCCAACCACTGAAAATATTCATGATATTTTCCGCCACTAGCACCTGTATACATAGCAACAGAAATCCACAGCAAATTCATCATAGTAAATGCTGCAAAACCAATACGATACAGCATTTCTTTATTTCTTTTATCTGCTATAGCTTCTGCAACATTCTGCTCATATGGCATAGCAGCATAACCCAAGTCCGCCAAGTTTTGCATAATTACAGATAGCTGTATTTTTGCATCAACCCAATTAACCCTTATGCGCTTATCAGTCAAATTAGCTCTAACCCAAACAACCCCATCAAGAGCGCCAATAGCTTTTTCAATTAACCATATACAAGCAGCACAATGAATAGTATCGCTGATAAGGGTTATAGTTTTTGTATTACTGCTAGAGCTTTCCAAGAAAGGCTGTTGGAAATCCTCAGAGTCATAAAATTCAATCGGGTACTCTAAATCAACTGCTGGCAACAATGAATTAACTTGCTTATCATAAAAAGACCCTAGTCCGCTAACATATATTGTTTGACAAACACTGGCACAGCCTGCACAACAAAAATCCTTGTCAGAATCTTCAATTTTTGCTTGAAATTTGTTACTACTAGTAACTTCTAATCCGCAGTGATAACAGCTATTGCTCATAGTGATGATTTTATTGTATTTATATACTTAACCATAATCAAATTGATTACAATATTAGCCAAATAAACACACAAATAAATTATGAAACGCTTTGCACTATTAAGCTTGTTGTTATTCATTAGCGCCCACGTAAGTGCTGTTGAACAAATACGCCTATATAAGCAGTATTTAATTGGCATGCCAAAAGCATTTTTGCAAAAATCACACGTACTAGAAGACTGCTCTAGCAGGTACGAACAAGGCACCCTTTGTGCGCAAAAACACTATCTTGCCGGTGAAGAAAGTGAAATTGCATTTAGATTTTTAGACGATAGACTGGTATCAATAGTATTAATGGTTCCGCTTACTGATGTTAGCAAGATTAAAAAAATGTTTTATGCGATAAAAACTCAGTTTGACTTGGTACTGATAGAAGATGGAAAAGATAAGCTAGACATATTAGAAGCAAGCTCTAATACTTTTAACAAGAGTGAATTTACCCAAATAATTGCAAATTTTGAAAATGAAGCGTATCAAAAGCACAGTATAAAATATACTTTTATCAGTAAAGAAGAGTTCATAGAGCAGTCAAGAAAATCACGTAATTTTGCTGATATATTTAAAAATGCGCCTATCGAAATGCGTGCAGCCACATATAGCGTAGGACGTAAAAATTCTCAAGTTATTGGCACTATAACCTTTATTGTTCCAGGAGTCACTAAGACCTATCTTGATCAAAACCCAATTGTAGAAGACTTTTAAATTATGAAAACTCATGCAATAATTCTTGCAGCAGGAAAGGGTACGCGCATGAATTCATCTAAGCCAAAGGTACTGCAAACCCTTGCAAATAAAACCCTGCTTGGCCACGTGCTTACACAGGCGCAAAACATTTGTGATCAGGTGCATATCATTTACGGATTTGGCGGTAAACAAGTAATTAATGAAATTAATGATAATTCCGTTAACTGGGTAGAGCAAACCCAGCAACTTGGCACCGGGCACGCTGTTCAGCAAGCAATGCCACATATCAATGACGGCTCTATATCACTAATTTTATATGGCGATGTGCCACTTATCAATACAGATACATTAACTAAACTTATCGAAAAAGCTAAGCAAAATTACATATCGCTACTATCAGTTGTTTTAAAAAACCCTACAGGATATGGCCGAATTGTTCGTAACAACAATAATATTCAAGCAATTGTTGAGCAAAAAGATGCTAATAATGAACAGCTCAATATTTGTGAGGTCAACACTGGAATTATGGCAGTAAATAGTTCTTTATTAAAAAAATACCTAAACGGCATTGATACAAACAATGCACAAGGTGAGCTATACTTAACCGATATTGTTGAAATTGCAGTTAATGATGGCAAAACCATTGCATCAGTAATTACTAATAATGAATTCGAGGTGGCAGGAGTGAATGACAAAGTACAGCTAGCAGAGCTAGAAAGAGAGTTTCAACAAAACCAAGCAACAAAATTTATGCAACAGGGTCTAACACTTAAAGACCCTGCACGTTTTGACTGTCGAGGAAGTTTTAGCTTCGGCAAAGATTGCGAGGTCGATGTAAATGTGGTGCTTGAAGGCAATATAACTATTGGAAATAACACTATAATTGCGCCTAATTGTAGTATAAAAAACGCTAAAATTGGCGATAATGTGTCGATTCTGTCTAATTCTGTTATTGAAGATGCTGTAATTGGCGACGGTGTATCTATCGGTCCATTTGCACGCATCCGTCCAAAGGTAAATATTGGAGAGAACGCAAAAATTGGTAATTTTGTTGAAGTGAAAAAATCTGATATTGGCAAAGGCTCAAAGATTTCACACCTTAGCTATGTGGGAGACTCTATAGTAGGAAAAGATGTAAATATTGGTGCGGGCGTAATTACTTGTAATTACGACGGGGTAAATAAGCACCAGACAAATATTGGCGATGGTGTTTTTATTGGCTCCGACTCTCAACTAATTGCTCCGGTGTCAATCGGTAAAAACGCTACTATTGGCGCAGGATCAACTATTACATCTGACACTTCAGAGGGTCAATTAGCTATAAGCAGAAGCAAGCAAAAGTCATTCTCTAACTGGAAAAGACCAGCAAAAAAATAAATGTTTTCATTGCCACGCAATGTCTGGATACTAACAGCCAGTTTGTCATTATTCATGTCACTAAGTGTATTTGTAATTTTTCTTGGTGGCATTATCGGCAAATCATTGGCCCCTAGCCCTGCTCTATCAACATTGCCAGTTGCTATGATAGTAGTAGGAACTGCTATAAGCATTATTCCAGTAATTCACATGATGGCTAAATTTGGCAGAAAAGTCACATTTCTTAGTGTTTGTATTTACACCATTGCAATTATCGCATTAGCGATCATATCTTTAAAAATTGAGTCATTTTATTTATTTTGCCTATCAGCCTTTCTATTTGGTGCTACCACAGCAACTATGAATCAATTTAGGTTTGCAGCCGTTGAAAGTGTGGATAAAGGTCTTAGTGCTACAGCAACATCAGCAGTGCTTTTTGGTGGGCTAATATCTGCATTCTTAGGTCCAGAAATAGCCACAACTGGTAAAGATTTGTTTGCAACTGAATTTGTTGGGTCTTTTTTGCTGCTTAGCATTTGTTTTATTGTTGCATTTACAATACTGCAGTTTTATCAACAAACCGAATTTAAACAATCAAAGCATGATGATCCGACTAGAGCTCTAAGCAAGATTGTTAAACAAAAGGTGTTTATTGTAGCCATATCAAGTTCAGCCGTTGGCTATGTAATTATGAGTTATATCATGACCGCAACCCCAATGAGTATGCATATTATCGATGGATTCTCTCTAGAGCAAACAAAGATGGTTATTCAATCTCATGTAATAGCAATGTTCTTGCCTTCGTTATTTACTCCAATAATTGTTAGGTTTTTAGGTGTTAGTAAAATGATGCTAACCGGGGTAATAATATATTTTATATGTATTGTTATTGCCTATAGCGGTCATGCTCTTAATAACTACTGGGTATCTCTTATTCTTTTGGGGCTAGGTTGGAATCTATTATTTATTGGAGGCACCAGTCTATTGCCACACTCATACAGCGAAAATGAAAAATTCAAAGTGCAGTCAGTAAATGATTTTTTAATATTTACCCTGCAAGCAATTGCATCATTATCCGCCGGATGGTTTGTGTTTAATTTTGGCTGGGAAGTGGTGCTACTGTCCATAGTGCCACTACTGGTAATTCAATTAATTGTGTTGCTATATTGGATTAACACCAAACACATTTAATGTAAATCTAGCAATTTCTGAGCATTTTTATAAGCAACCCTCTCTGCGGTTTCTTGACTTAAATTCGCAAGAAGGCCATTTCTAATATTCTCAATGCCTTTATCATAATGACTTTCTGTCTTCGTGTCTGTGCCAACCATGAAACGCCCTGGCATTTCTTCAATTAAATCTTTCCAGCCATTGTCCAAACTATACGAAGTAAAAATCTCTGCATTAGGTCTTTTCTTTATTACCCAATCTGATATTTTTGGTCTACTTCTAGCAGAAAGATCACAATAAATGTTTATATGATTTTTTAACACCTTGCGAACATTGGATGCAGAGCCATCATTGCCACAATGTGCCCAAATAATATTACCATTCGGATTGTGATCAGCCAAAAACTCAAGTTGTTCAATTGAGTCATTATCCCACTGAACATGTATTGACATTGCACCACCATATTTTTCAACCAAATCCAATATAGCGCGATAAGTTGGAGCATCTATACGTGTTTTGCGCCTCATCTTTTGCTTGGGGTTAGTTGTCCTATTATTAGCAAATAGTTCACCTACACCCTTAAGATTTCCATCTTCAAACTCTTCTTCCAAATCTTGCATCATTAACTCGAACCCTTCGTTACTTTCATCTTCTAAGCCTTCGCTACCATATGCAAAATAAATTCTATTCATAGCCCCTTGTCCACCAAATGGAATATACCTTTCACCCATTACTCTTCTATAACGTTTTACGTTACTATCATTCATTGCGCCCAAACCAGCCCACTTCACGCCGTTTCTATTCATCCAAGTTAGCTGATCATTAGGACTTTGGGACATAGGATGCATATGCACATCAGCAATAATGGTGTCAGACTCATCTAAAGACCCTGCATTAGCAACACTTTTGCTATCTAAACTACCACCAGGCATAGGAATGCCCCACTTTTTAGCAAACTCCTCAGCTGTGATATATCCATCATCGTTAAGATCGATTTTATTAAAAACAAATTCTGATTTATCCCACTCATCAAGACTCACTTTTCCGTCGCCATTGCTGTCTTTATTGCTAACCGCCATATTTGGATCTTTTGCCAAAACAGTATAAGGAATAATCATACTAAGACCAATAGACAGGCTTACTAATAAATTAATTGTGAATTTTTTATACATTTTTACTCTCAAAAAGAACTGTAGTATACATTTTTTTGATTTAAGTTAATATATTAAAAATAGACTCTTTTAGCTAGTGTGAAAGCAAGCGAATATAGCTAACCAATGCCTCAACATCACTTTTAGTCAATACACCTTCCCAAGCCGGCATAAATCTACCCTTGCCATTAAGAATGTTATTGACCAATTCTGTATTACTTAAAGGGTTGGTTGCATTTGGATTGGTATGGTCCATCGGCATAATACCCATAAGCTTAGTCATAACCCCGTCTCCATCTCCCTCCGATCCATGACAAACTCGACAATATTTTTGATAAAGTTCTGCTCCAACATTAGGGTCGCCCATTAGGCTATGCTTAGAATTACCTAAAAAGCGTAGATATGCAATTAACGCTCTTAATTGTGAATCACTAAAAATATCCTTCCACTCTGGCATCGCATCACTAACAACATTATGTCGATCACGTCCAGTTATTGTTTGTCTACCACTGCCAGTAATAATCTTTAATAAAATTGTGTCGCTTCTAGAGCGTACAGTAGTTGTTAAATCTGCAGGTTTGGTTTTCATTGCCTTTGCCAAAGGCCCGTCACCCTTGCCACCTACTCCATGGCACAATTGACAATAAGATGTATACAATCCGCGTCCCTCATAAGCTGGAGGAGGGCTGGCAAAAACTTTAAATGAAACTACAGACAAGAGAAGTGATATTGTAATTATACGATTGATAATATTCATAGCATTGTTGTAAATATAAGTCTTTACAAAAACTATACCAATAAAATTTAAATAATTTTGGAAATTATCAGAATAAATAAATCTATACATTAAAAATGCAAAATATGACTGTTTTTTAGCTAAAACTACACTAAAAACACCTAAAATTGATAAAAAAACCGATTTTATCTACAATATTTAATAAAAATATGGCGTTTTATAGCAAATTCACTGAATTAATAGAAAATAATTAAGATAAATTATAATTTATAAGATATTTTGGCAAATTGTCACCTGTTACAGACCAAAAAAGGCTTGGATGATGTAAAAATTTCTCCCATCAGTCGCATAAGTCGAGCCGTATAATCTTCTGCATATGGTGTAATGGAATTTTATTGTATGTGATTTAACAGATGTAACTTGAAAACCATCTCACCACAAAAACAACTACTTTTTTATCGTTTTAAAATTCGATACCTTCAATCTCTGCTATGGTGTGTATGTCTTTATCACCTCGACCAGAAAGGTTGATAATAATGTTTTTATCCTTATCCATCTCTTTGGCAAGCTTAATACCATAAGCCACAGCGTGAGAAGATTCTAAAGCTGGCAAAATCCCTTCAACTTTAGTTAATAAATGAAAGGCATCAAGTGCTTCTTCATCAGTAATAGCCACATATTGAGCTCGACCTGAATCCTTCAAATAAGCATGCTCTGGTCCAACACCTGGGTAATCCAGCCCTGCTGAGATTGAGTGACCCTCAATAATCTGACCATTCTCATCTTCCATTAGATATGTACGATTGCCGTGCAACACTCCTACACTACCTGCACATAAAGGCGCAGCATGCGCTGTAGGACCTTTCTCCATACCGTATCCTGCCGCTTCAACTCCATAAATTGCAACTGAATTATCGTCAATAAATGGATGAAAAAGACCAATAGCATTTGAGCCTCCACCTACACATGCAACAAGTGCATCTGGCAGGCCTCCAACTTGATCGGCAAATTGAGATTTGGCTTCTTTGCCAATAATGCTCTGAAAATCACGCACCATCATTGGATAGGGGTGCGGCCCCGCTACGGTGCCAATAATATAAAAAGTATCGTCAATGTTTGTAACCCAGTCACGCATAGCCTCATTAAGAGCGTCTTTTAGAGTTCTAGACCCTGAAGTTACTGGGATAACGGTAGCCCCAAGTAGTTTCATGCGAAACACATTAAGCGCCTGACGAGCAACATCTACCTCGCCCATATAAACCACACACTCTAAGCCCAATCTAGCTGCGACTGTTGCCGTTGCTACACCGTGCTGACCGGCTCCTGTTTCGGCAATAATACGAGTTTTACCCATACGTTTAGCAAGCAAAGCCTGGCCAATAGTATTATTAATCTTATGCGCACCAGTATGATTAAGGTCTTCACGTTTTAAATATATTTGCGCACCGCCAATCTCTTGGCTCAGATTTTGCGCATGATATAGTGGTGTTGTACGTCCAACATAATGCTTGAGATCATGTTTAAATTCACGAATAAAATCCTCATCATCTTTATATTTATCATAAGCATCTTGCAATTCAATAATAGCTGTCATCAAGGTTTCTGCAATAAAAACTCCGCCGTATTGCTCAAAATGCCCTTTATCGTCTGGTAAGTTGTAATTATTCATAAGTTTGCTTTTTTAATAAATTTTTTAATTTTATCTATATCTTTGATGCCTTTTTTTGCACCCTCAACCCCACTAGAGACATCTACTGCATATGGCCTCACTTGTTCAATGGCGTTAGTTACAGTGTCTGGATTAAGCCCGCCAGCTAAAATAATCGGCAAATCAACATCAGCCTTGGCCAAAGACCAATCAAAACTCTCACCTGTTCCACCATAAGTGTCTTGATTAAAGGCATCTAATAACAGACCGCTGGCATGATGATACTCATCAGCCATTTTTATAATGTTGGTGTCTTTGTTCACTCTTAAAGCTTTAATAAAAGGCATAGAGTACTGCGAGCATTCAGCGGCCAACTCATCTCCATGAAACTGTAAAGTATCAAGAGGAACCTCGCACAAAACCTCATCAATCAGGCTGGGGTTCGCATTAACAAATAAACCCACGCGATTAACAAATGGAGGTAGCGCACTTACAATTTCTAATGCGCTTTCAATACTAACATTACGAGGAGATTTTTCATAAAAAACCAAGCCAATTGCATCAATACCAAGCATAGCAGCCTGTTGTGCATTCTGCACACTGGTAAATCCACAAATCTTAATTCTCATTATTTTCCTTCATCATCCAACCTGGCTCTAATTTTATCTCTATCAATCCACCACTGTTCTCCAACCAACTGATCAACTGCTATTGATAATTTTTTCAAGAAAACTTCAGGCTTATCTAATTCTAACGTTTTACGCCATAAATCAAAAGTAGATTGATCACTTACATGCGAATGCTCATCAGCAACTGCTGCAATCATCTGTGAGGCAAAGAAAGTTAAGTCGTCATCTGTTCCACAGCGTATAGAGGTAATATAGTGCGCTACTGCTGCTGCATAAGCTTTTGTATCTGCACCTTTAGGTGATTCTTCCACTAAGTGCTGCAACATAGCGACTGTTATTTCTGCGTCAATTGGAAAGGTAACGCCTATCCATAGGGCATGACCCAATGCCTTAAGGGCATCTGGACCTTCGGACAAAAACATTACATCACATGCTTCAACTGCCAGTTCCCACAATTCGTTATCAATTGCTAAATTAAATGCTTTTGAGCCTCTATCCCAAGCATCAGCACCTTTATAACGCTCAACTTGAATACGCCCAATCTCTAATAAATTGTTAATTTTGTCTTCAACTGGAGTGTTTTCATTTTGAGATAATAACTTAGCCTCAAAATAATCCAGCTTTGCTAGCAGTTGCTCTTCATTTGCATATACGTCTTCGCCTTCTTCAGCATCAAATACGTTTTGCTCTTTATTTAAATACTTAAATCCCACTGTCCCACCTTTTAATAAAATGCCGCTTCTAAACGGTCTTCCCAGTTCTCTGGAGTATCGGCATAATCAGGCTTAACATCCATCTTAAAAAACCTTTCATTAGATGATTTTGACACCAACTTTAACACCTCCACCAACGACTCAAAATCATCAATTTGTGGATTGGCAATCATTACTTCACTAATTAATAGCATAAAGTTTACTCTTTATAATTAAATGCTTTGTATTTTACACCTGCAAGTCTATAAAAAAGACTGTGTGATAATGAGGCTATGACTTTTTACTAACCTTCTTGGTAGTTTTTTTAGTGACTTTTTTCTTTTTACGCTTGGCAGTCTTGGGCTTAATTTTTCCAGAAATGGCTTTTTTACATTCTTCAATACTAAGATCAGATGGATCTTTGTCGCCAAATATTTTTTTAATTGTGATATTTTTTTGACCCTTGCCACGCTTTTTACCATTCCATATGTAGGGACCAAATCTGCCATTAAGAACTTGAATTTCAGAGTCTTCAAAAGTCTTAATAACACGTTCAGCATCAAACTTCTCTTTTGCAGCAATGAGCTCCAACGCCTTTTCTAAAGTAACATCTTCAGGAGTGTCTTCCTTTAAAGATACATATTTTTTGCCATACTGAAGATATGGACCAAAACGTCCATAATTTGACTTAATAGTTAAACCATCTTGTGTTTCGCCCACAGTACGCGGCATGTTAAATAAATCTAACGCCTCATCAAGAGTAATGGTTTCGATATCATGGCCAGTGCGTAACGATGCAAATACTGGCTTGTCCTCATCGTCTTTGTGTCCAATTTGAGCAAAAGCACCATAACGACCAAAACGTACAGTTACTGGTTTGCCACTTTTTGGATCTGTACCAAGCTCACGCATACCGTGAGTCTCTTCTCTAGAAATATCTTTGGCTAGTTCAATTTGCTTATGAAAAGGCTCGTAAAAATTCTTAACTACACCTTGCCATGCAATGTTTTGTGTCGCTATAGTATCAAAATCACTTTCAAGTTTGGCAGTAAATTCATAATCAATAATATTGCTAAAATTCTTAACCAAGAAGTCGTTTAATAAATAAGCAACATTAGTAGGGAATAATTTATTTTTCTCAGCACCAACTACCTCGCTTGGTATTGACTCAACAACTTTTCCATCTTTAATTTCAATCAGCTGATATTCACGCTCAAAACCTTCTCGTGTTTCTTTAGAAACATAATTCCTGTCTTGAACCGTTGAAACCATAGTAGCAAAAGTTGAAGGTCTACCAATGCCCATTTCTTCGATTTTTTTAACTAATGAGGCCTCAGTATAACGCGGCTTAGCACGAGTGAAACTCTCTCTAGAAGTTAAGCTTTCCAGCGATAAAGAATCTCCTTCGCTTAAATCTGGCAACAGTTTATCATCAGCAGATAGGTAATCATAGACGCTTAAAAATCCTGGAAATACCAAAACCTCACCATTTGCTACAAATCTCTCATCTCTATTGGAGATATTAACCCTGACTTGGGTTTTTTGTAATTTAGCATCACTCATTTGTGAGGCTAAAGTGCGTTTATAAATAAGCGAGTACAGTTTTGCCGCTTGCTCATCAATGCCAAAAATACTTGGCTTGCTCATATCTGTTGGCCGGATTGCCTCGTGCGCCTCTTGTGCGCCAGCGTCCTTAGTTTTATATCTTCTTGCCTGATGATAGTCACTGCCGTATTCTTCTTCTATTACTTTTGCAGCCGCCTCAATTGCAGTTTCAGACAGGGTAAATGAATCTGTTCGCATATAGGTAATAGAGCCTTCACGGTATAGATTCTGCGCCAAGGTCATAGTTTGTTTTACCGAGAAACCTAACTTCTGCGATGCTTCTTGTTGCAATGTTGAAGTGATAAATGGCGCCTTTGGTGAGCGCTTAGAAGGTTTTTTCTCTATAGTCTCTACTGTTAGGCTTTCGCTTAATAATGCTTCAGCAAAATTTAGTGCATCTTGCTTGTCATCAAAATCTTTATTTAACTTAACTTCAAAGATCTCACCGCTATTATTTACTAGTTCTGCCTTAACCTTGTAAGTACTGCTAGCAACATGCCGAGTAATTTCTCTTTCTCTCTCAACCACTAAGCGAACTACTGGTGATTGAACCCTGCCTGCAGAACGCGCGCCTGAAATTTTGCGCCATAATACTGGAGAGATTTCAAACCCCACTAAACGATCAATAATACGGCGAGCTTGCTGCGCATCAACCAAATGATAGTCCACCATTCTAGGCTCAACTATAGCTTTGGTAATGGCCCCTTTAGTAATTTCATGAAATACTATTCTTGGAGTATCTTTAGGTAAGTTTAAGGCTTCGAGCAAATGCCAAGCAATAGCCTCTCCTTCGCGATCCTCATCAGTCGCAAGGTATACAGTGTCTGCCGATTTAACTGATTTTCTCAAATCAGCAACAACTTTTTTCTTATCTGTACTAACTACGTATGTAGGTTGAAAATTATTCTCGATATCGATACCCATATCTTTTTTAGGCATATCTCTAATATGTCCAATGCTGGACTTAACCACATAGTCCTTACCAAGGAATTTTTCAATAGTTTTGGCTTTAGCAGGTGACTCAACAATTACAAGGTTATTTGCCATTATTGTAGTGTGCGATTATCGTCTAGAAATACTATTGACTCTAACCATTGTGCTGAAATATCTCCATCATTGGTATTCCCAAGCACCATCATTACCACCCATTTAAGATCATCTAAAGATATACTAGAATCACCTAATGACATAATCTGATCAATAATAGTTTCACGCTGATCAGCGCTTAACTGACCAATATTCTCCATGAATAATAAAAATCCACGAGATTTTGCATCAAGCTTTATTTTTTCAGCATCACTATAAATACGCATACTGCCATTCGTAACAGCAAGCGGCTTAATGCTCCCGTCTTGCAATGCGGCAATATTTTCTAACCAGCTTAAAGCCTTATTAATACGTCCAGAGTCGAACCCAGCGTCTGAAAGATGGGCCTTTAATTCCTTGTCATCTATTTCATGTCCTGCGTTAAGCTCTGCCACCTCAAAAAGATAATCGAACATATATGTCAGAACATCAAGAATATTATTTGTCATAGTATCTCACTTAATTAATGCGTAGCTTGATACGCCTATTTTTGCTACCTTGTTTTCAAATTCAAGCATAAGTAGCTCTTGGGTAATTATCTGTGGGCTAAGTTTGGTTTTTTCAACCAATTTATCAATAGTAATCCCATCATAACTCAGGCATTTTAATAGCATAGACCCCTTTTTGTCTACATTTTTTGTGTTAATAGGTTTTTTTTCATCCATAATATTTGCGACAAAATCTAGTTGTAACTCAGTTAATATGTCTTCAATACTCTCAGTCAACTTAGCGCCTTGTTTAATTAAATCATGACAGCCCGCAGACAATAGATTGTGGATTGAGCTCGGTATAGCAAATACCTCTCTACACTGCTCTACAGACAATTTTGCCGTAATCATGGTGCCACTTTTGATGCTTGCCTCAACCACCAATGTCCCAAGACTAAGCCCGCTAATAATTCGATTGCGTCTCGGAAAATTAGCTGCAACTGGCGAGGTGCCAATTGCGAATTCAGACACCAAAGCCCCAGATAATGAAATTTGATGTGCGAGCGCCTTATGCCTTGCAGGATAGATTCTATCGAGCCCGGTTCCACATACTGCAACAGTTTGCCCGCTTGCCTCTAAGGCGCCTATATGAGCCTTGGCATCAATGCCGCTTGCCATTCCAGAAGTTATAACCAAGCCTAATTTTGATAATTTATTTGCAAACTCATAAGCATTGTCCTTGCCTCCAGCGGTCGGGTTTCGACTACCAACAATAGCCAGTTGTGGTTTTGATAAACAACCAATATCACCTCGTACATACAATACAGGTGGAGGATCAGATATGGTTTTTAACTGCTGTGGGTAATTATCATCAATCAGAGTAATGATACAACAATGAGGATTTTCAGCCCAGTCAATGTCTGCTTGTACTAGCGACTTATCTGCATTTGTCAAATAATCCAATGTAACTTTTCTAAATATTCCACAATCCTTGCGCTGTTTATTGCTAGCAAGAAAAACCTGTTGTGGAGACTCGAAATACTTAAGTGCCTTATAAAATGTCTTAACGCCCAATTGCGGGGCTTTTAATAACATTAACCAATAAACTAAATCCATTTAAAAACCCTGTATATCAACATCTACAATAATACCGCTACAACATTGTAGCATTACAATTATTTACCTGGTAAATAAGTATCAAACATTAGTTTAGTTGACAGCTAAGAACACGACATAGACTTTAAGTTATGGTAAAATTGTAAGATTTTATTGGTAGATATTAGTTATGAAGCAAAAGAGAACCTTTCAACCTAGTGTTATTAAGCGTAAACGCACACATGGTTTCAGATCGAGAATGAGCACTAAAGCAGGTCGTGCAGTAATTAATGCACGTAGAAAAAAGGGACGTAAGCGTTTAGCAGCTTAATTTTTTAAGTGTCTTTTAGGCTAAATCAGAACTCAAAAGTCTTAAAACCCTATGAATATAAAGCTATTTTTAATGATGGCAAAATAACAAAGGGTAAATACTGGCAAATAGTTGCAAGAAGAATAAGCTCACCTAAACCTCGTTTAGGTTTAGCTATCTCAAAAAAAGTTCAGCGTTTAGCTGTTGATAGAAACAGATATAAAAGAGTTGCGCGTGAGGCTTTTAGACTCAATCAAAATACTCTAAGCAATTGGGAGTTTGTAATAATGGCAAAGCATTCAAAGCCAGCGAACAACCAAATTATATCTAAAGACTTGCTAAATCTGTTTAATAAGATAACCAATAACTAGTGCGCTACTTATTGCTACTTCCAATTAAATTTTATCAGCTATTTATTAGCCCGCTGTTGGGGTCTAATTGTCGTTTTCAACCAACATGCTCTCAATATTCATTTGATGCAATAAAAGAACATGGGGTCTTTAAAGGGATAAAATTAAGCACCAAACGTATTAGCAAGTGTCACCCTTGGCATGATGGCGGGTTTGACCCTGTGCCAAAAAAATAATTTAACCAAACATTAGTATATAAAAACAATTATGGACAATCAAAAATTCTTTCTCATTATTGCAATCTTCTTAAGTATTTTTCTTTTGTGGGATAGATGGGAAGCTACCCACACTGTTGATGCCAATGGTAATATTATTAACCAGCCGATTGTTGCTAATACTATTAACAACAATACAACAACCACTGATCAAAGTGTAGATGTTCCTAGTATTGTTACCAACAACACCAGTCCAGACTTGCCGGTTACTGAAACCAAAAGCCAAGATCCTTACACTACAGTAGTAACTGACCTGCTAACTATAGAAATTAACCACAAAGGTGGAACCATACAAAATGCTTGGTTGAACGATTATCCGGTAGAGTTAAATTCTGAGCAAAAATTTCAACTATTAAGTAATAAATCCGGTGAAATCTTTCAAGCACAAAGCGGACTGTTGCCACAGGGCCAAATGCCTACTCATCACTCAATGTTTAGCTCTAGCAAAAGTAATTACAAAATGCAAGGAGATAGCTTAACCGTACCACTTACATGGAGAGGCAATCAAGGTGTTGTTGTTACTAAAAACTATCACTTTAAAAAAGGTAGTTATGTTGTAGATATAGACTACCAAGTTGCCAATACTACAAACAACGCATTAAACATTACTGGCTATACTCAGCTTGCACGTAATGCTCTCGATCAATCAAATATGATGATGCCTACTTATACTGGTGGTGCAAAATTTGACGACCAAGAGGTTTTTGAGAAGATTGAGTTTGATGATTTTGATTCTCAACTAAAATCTACTTCTAAAGGCGGATGGATGGCAATGATTGAGCACTATTTCTTTGCAGCATGGATTCCAGATAGCAATGGCACTCACACCTATTCATCAAAAATTAGTAACAATAAGCACCTATTAACAATAGTAAACCAAAATACCACTATTGGCTCTGGAACTACTGGCACGTTGCCTGTAAATTCTTTATACATTGGGCCTAAAGAACAAACACACATTGATAATGTAGCTCCGGGATTAGATAAGACGGTTGACTACGGTATACTTTTTATCATTGCTAAACCTTTATCTGAACTACTAAATTGGATACACTCAATTATTGGGTCTTGGGGCTACTCAATCATTATCCTCACTATCCTAATTAAGTTAGCATTCTATAAGCTTAGTGAAAAATCATACCGCTCAATGGCTGGTATGCGCAAACTAGCCCCGAGATTAGAAAAGATTAAGCAAACCTATGGTGACGACAAGCAGAAGCTTGGACAAAAAACTATGGAGTTGTATAAAAAGGAAAAAGTTAATCCTGCTTCTGGCTGTTTACCAGTGATAGTGCAAATTCCAGTATTTATTTCACTTTACTGGGTGTTGCTAGAAATGGTTGAATTACGCCAAACTCCGTTCTGGTACTTAGCCGATCTTTCGGCACAAGACCCCTACTACATCTTGCCAATTATTATGGGCGCATCAATGTTTGTACAGCAAAAGCTCAACCCTGCTCCGCCTGATCCAATGCAGGCTAGAATAATGATGACGTTGCCATTTATATTTACTATTTTCTTCCTATGGTTCCCATCAGGCTTAGTACTTTACTGGGTGGTTAACAACGTACTATCTATTGCTCAACAATGGGTTATTAACAAGCGTATTAACGGTTAAAGCGTCATGTCAATCCTAAGTAAACTGGATGACTATAAATATTGGCGTGATAACAAGCTAAATAATTACACAACCAATCTAGAGGATTGTCTAATAGAAATAGACAACCCTCTAAAATTAAAAAAATCTGAAAAAGATAGAGTGCGCTTCTTGTGTAACAGCAATAACTTTGCCCTTTTCCATATTCAAAAACAATCTGACTACGTAAAAACGGTTACTAATATTAATGCTCAATTTGATTTGGTTGAGATAGATAAACACTTATATATGCAAGACCAAAGTCTTGCTCACATAACTCCAAAAGTTGAAAAAAATCAATCTGAGTTTATACCTTATACCAACAGAGCTATAGGCTGGCATACGGACGGATACTATAACGATATAGATCACAGAATTAGATCATTTTCTCTTTTTTGTGCAAACCCGGCTATTAGTGGAGGGATTAATGACTGGATTGACCCGCAAATTGCCTACATCCTAATTAGAGAGGAAAACCCAGATGTGGCTAAAATCCTTACTCATCCACAAGCACTAAGTATTCCTGAACATAAAAAGGACGGGAAAACAAGAAGAGCCAAATCAACTGGTGCAATATTTTTTATTGACGAACTAACGCAACAACTATCAATGCGCTATACTCAAAGAAAGAAAAATATCAAATTTTTAGATTCTATCGAGATTAAGCCAGCACTTGAAAGTCTAAGTAAATTATTAAACACCAGTACACAATATCACTTCAAGCATTTAATGCAATCTGGTCAAGGCATGCTTTGTAATAATGTTGTACACAAACGTGAGGCATTTATTGACGACTCGAACAACCCTAGATTAATGCTAAGAGGACGTTACTTTAAATCAATAAATTAAAGCTATAATTAACCCATGATTGATAATCACCTGCTTGATTTTGCCAAAAAAAATATTTCCCAAAATCAAAATGAGCGTCCAAATAATGAAATAACACTAATTGTTATTCATAATATATCACTACCTCCGGGGCAATTTAACAATAACAATATAGAAGACTTTTTTACCAACAAACTTGACAACTCCTCTCACGCTTATTTTGAAAAAATCAAAGACTTAAAAGTATCGGCACACTTATTAATTAAACGTAGTGGTGAGGTTGTGCAGTTTGTAGCGTTTAACAAACGTGCATGGCATGCTGGAGAATCAAGCTTCAAATCGAGAAATAATTGTAATAATTTCTCTATAGGTATAGAGCTTGAAGGGAGTGACAATATTACCTATGAACCGGTACAATACAAAGAGCTAAATAAAATAATATCGATATTAAAATCAAACTATCCAATAGCGGACATTGTTGGTCATAGCGACATAGCTCCTGGCAGAAAAACCGACCCAGGGGAATCGTTTGAATGGAGCAAAATCAATGAAACTACTAAATAAATCATACTTAAGAGCCAAAAATATTAAGTTAATCATCTTTGATGTGGATGGCGTTCTAACCGATGGTGGCCTATACTTTTCCGATGAAGGCATGGAGTTTAAACGTTTTAATTCGCTTGATGGATTAGGAATTAAGCTACTAAAGCAAAATGGTATTGAACCAGCAATTATAACTGCCAGAGATTCGCAGAACGTAGCCCACAGAATGCATAATTTAGGCATCGAGCACTTTTATCAAGGCCAAGAAAACAAGGTTCTAGCCTTTAACGACCTAATCAGCAAACTATCACTGCAAGCGGATCAGGTTGCATATATGGGTGATGACGTTATCGATCTTCCAGTTATGAAAAAAATTGGACTACCTATAGCGGTTGCTAATGCCCATGAACTGGTTAAAGAAAACTCTTGTATTGTGACCGATAAAAAAGGTGGCCACGGAGCAGTAAGAGAGGCTTGTGATTTTATTCTTAAAGCTCAAGACAAATATGACAATACAATGAATGAATTCCTAAATTGACTGAATTTCAGCAATTATGCTATAAAACATTAAAGGATAAAGTCCCAGCAGGAAGGGTGATTACCTACGGCGAGCTGGCTAAACTAGTTAACCACACAGGAGCGTATAGAGCTGTCGGCTCTGCTATGAATAAAAACCCATTTGCACCTGAAGTTCCTTGTCACAGAGTGGTCAAATCAGATGGACATATTGGCAAGTTTGCCTTTGGTAAAGAGTTAAAAATAAAACGCCTTCAAGAAGAAGGCGTTAAAGTAATTAATGACAAAATCATAGATTTTGAAAATAAAGCGTTAAAGTTTTGATGCCTTTATTTTGCTAATCATTTGTAACTGAGCCATAGATTCTGCAAGTGCTGCTTGGGTTGATAGTAAATCTTTTTCTCCACTAGAATTTGCCATAGCCTCTTCTGCACGCATTTTTGCATCTAAAGCTTTGCTTTCATCAAGATCTGCAGCTCTTATTGCAGTATCTGAAAAGATTGTTACTACATCAGGCTGTACTTCAACAATACCACCAGATACATAAATATGCTCAAAGCCTTTGTCTGTTTCCACCCTGACCTCACCTGGCTTAAGTGTAGATAATAGTGCAACGTGCTTTGGATATATACCTATCTCACCTGTTGATGCTGGTGCAAATACACAGTTAGCCTCACCGGAGTATAGCTCTTCTGTGGCACTAACTACATCTACATGAATAGTTGGCATTTACGCACTCTCCGCAGCTCTTTCACGAACTTCTTCAATAGATCCAGTCATATAAAACGCCTGCTCTGGAATGTCGTCTAACTCACCATCAAGAATTGCCTTAAATCCACTAATTGTGTCTTTTAAAGATACATACTTACCAGGTGCGCCTGTAAACACCTCTGCCACAAAGAATGGCTGAGACAAGAAACGTTGAATCTTACGTGCACGTGATACTGATTGCTTATCCTCTTCACTTAGCTCATCCATACCAAGAATAGCAATAATGTCCTTTAATTCTTTATAACGCTGCAACACGCCTTGAACTCCACGAGCAATGTTGTAATGCTCTTCACCAACAATTAGTGGATCTAGTTGGCGAGAAGTAGAATCTAGTGGATCTACCGCAGGATAAATACCCAATTCTGCAACTTGGCGTGACAATACAACTGTCGCATCCAAGTGAGCAAATGTTGTGGCTGGAGAGGGGTCTGTTAAGTCATCTGCTGGTACATATACCGCTTGAATCGATGTAATTGAACCTTTTTTAGTAGATGTAATACGCTCCTGCAATGCACCCATTTCAGATGCTAGTGTAGGCTGGTAACCTACTGCTGAAGGCATACGCCCTAATAACGCTGACACTTCAGTACCTGCAAGTGTGTAACGGTAGATATTATCAATAAATAATAATACATCACGACCTTCATCACGGAATGCTTCAGCCATTGTTAATCCAGTTAAGGCAACACGAAGTCTATTTCCTGGAGGCTCGTTCATTTGACCATATACAAGTGACACCTTATCAAGTACGTTTGATTCTTTCATTTCATGGTAGAAGTCATTGCCCTCACGAGTACGCTCACCAACACCAGCAAATACTGAATAACCTGAGTGCTCAATCGCAATATTACGAATAAGCTCCATCATATTTACAGTCTTACCAACACCAGCACCACCAAACAAGCCTACTTTACCACCTTTAGCAAATGGACAAACAAGGTCAATCACCTTAATACCTGTTTCTAATAATTCTGCAGCAGGAGCTAATTCATCATAAGAGGGTGCAGCACGGTGAATTGCATTTCTTTGCTCTTCGCCAATTTCACCAGCATTATCAATTGGATCACCTAATACGTTCATAATGCGACCCAGTGTTTTAGTGCCAACTGGTACTTTAATCGGCTCACCTGTATTTGATACTTCTAGGCCTCGTTTTAAACCCTCAGAACTACCCATTGCAATAGCACGAACTACATTGTCACCAAGTTGCTGTTGAACTTCTAATGTAAGGTTTGTTTCTGTTACATTTAAGGCGTCATAAACTTTTGGAATGCTGTCTGTTGGAAACTCAACATCAATAACCGCACCAATAATTTGTGTAATTTTTCCTTTGCTCATTTTGCTCTTCCTTTTTCTAAACTCTAAACTGCGGCAGCACCACCAACAATCTCAGAGATCTCTTGAGTAATTGCTGCTTGTCTTGCCTTATTGTAAACCATCTCTAAATCTTTAACCATATCGCCAGCATTGTCTGTTGCACTCTTCATTGCTATCATTCTTGAAGATTGCTCACAAGCAATATTTTCAACCAGTCCTTGATACACTAAGGCCTCGATATAACGAGTAAGTAGCGCACTTAAAACCTCTTGTGCATCAGGCTCATAAATATAATCCCAATAATGATTCATATTGTCTGACTCACCTGCAACCATTGGCACTAACTGCATCATAGTTGGCACTTGGGTCATAGTATTTTCAAACCTGTTGTATGCAACCGATAACTGCTGAATCTCACCTTCGTCATAGCTATCAAGCATTACCTTAATAGTTCCTAACAAATCATCAAAATGCGGTGTATCACCTAAATCTGTTAGTACTGATTTAATAGTTAAACCGGTATTTTTAAAGAACGCTGTGGATTTTTTACCGACTGTGCAAATATCTACTTCAATTCCTTTGGCTTGATAATTAGTTATATCCTTTAAAATACTTCTAAATAAATTAGTATTAAGACCTCCACACAAGCCTCTATCACTAGAAATAATAATAATCCCAATACGCTTTAACTCGCCAGCATCTTTCATATAAGGATGCTCAAACTCTGTATGCGCATATGCTAAGTGACCAATAACATTAGAAATCTTCTCAGAATACGGTCGTGAAGCTAGCATTCTATCTTGTGCTTTCTTCATCTTAGATGCAGCAACCATTTCCATGGCCGATGTAATCTTCTGAGTATTTTTAATACTCGAGATTTGAGTTCTAATTTCCTTGCCGACTGCCATTATTTATCTACCTTTAACTACCAAGTATGGTTTGCTTTAAAGTCATCAATTGCAACTTGTAGCTCTTTTGCAATTTCATCATTGTAATTACCAGATTTGTTAATACTGTCCATTAATGGAACCTGATTTGCATTCATATAAGCAATTAATGCTGTTTCAAAATCAACAACCTTATTTGCATCAATATCATCCAAAGACCCTGAGTTAGCTGCAAATAATGATGTCGCCATTTCTGCAATTGACATTGGTGTATATTGATCTTGCTTCATAAGCTCTGTTACTCGCTGACCACGATCAATTTGTGCTTTAGTGTCTGCATCAAGATCAGATGCAAACTGGGCAAATGCAGCTAATTCACGATATTGTGCCAAGTCAAGACGAATACCGCCGCCAAGCTTTTTAATGATGTTAGTTTGAGCAGCACCACCCACACGCGATACTGATAAACCAGCATTAATCGCTGGACGAATGCCCGAGTTAAACAAGTCTGTTTCTAAGAAAATTTGACCATCTGTAATTGAAATTACATTAGTTGGTACGAATGCTGATACGTCACCGCCTTGGGTTTCAATAATTGGTAGCGCCGTTAGTGATCCTGTTTGACCTTTAACCTCACCATTAGTCATTTTTTCAACGTAATCCTCATTTACACGTGATGCTCTTTCTAATAAGCGGGAATGTAAATAAAATACATCACCAGGATAAGCCTCACGACCTGGTGGTCGCTTAAGCAACAATGAAACTTCACGGTATGCCCATGCTTGTTTAGTCAAATCATCATAAACAATTAGTGCGTCTTCGCCGCGATCGCGGAAATACTCTGCCATTGAACAGCCCGCATATGGCGCAATATACTGCAACGAAGGAGATGATGCCGCGCCTGCGTTTACAATAATTGTATTATCCAACGCACCGTGTTCTTCTAATTTACGTACTACTGCTGCTACTGAAGAATCTTTCTGACCAATTGCAACATAAACACAGCGAATGCCTGTGTCTTTTTGATTAATAATTGCGTCAATAGCAACCGCTGTTTTGCCGGTTTGACGATCGCCAATAATAAGCTCTCTCTGGCCACGACCAACTGGAACCATAGCGTCAATTGCTTTAATGCCTGTTTGAATTGGCTCGTCTACTGATTTACGCTCAATCACACCTGGTGCTACTATCTCTAACGGAAGAGATCCACTAGCATCAATTGCACCTTTGCCATCAATTGGTTGTCCTAGTGGGTTAACCACACGACCAAGCATTTCTTCGCCTACTGGAACCTGCACTAACTTGTTAGTACACTTAACTATATCGCCTTCTGAAAGATGAAGGTAGTCACCTAAAACTACGGCACCAACACTATCCTGCTCTAGGTTAAGAGCCATACCAAAAGTATTGCCAGGGAATTCAAGCATTTCACCAAACTGTGCATCAGCTAAACCATGAATACGAACAATGCCGTCACTCACACTAACCACTGTGCCTTCTGTACGCGCTTCCGCCGCAAAGTCAAAACCTTCTATTTGCTTTTTAATTAAATCACTAATCTCACTTGCGTTTAATTGCATAACCCTTCCTCGTTAAATTTAAAATAATAGCTACGATAAGCACAAATTAAGCCCATCTACTCGAGCTTTAATTGACATATCAATAACCTTGTCACCTTCTTTAATAATTACTCCACCAACCAAGCTTTCATCTATCTCGGTGTCAACACTTACAGACACTTTGTATTTATCAGCTAAATCACTAGTAATTTGTTTTTCTTCAGCAGCGCTCAACTTATATGCACTAATTACATTAAAAGCTTTTGCGTCTGCGGTTGTATTCATTAATTGCTCAAATAACTGTGCAATACTTGGCAAAACACCAACTCTACTATTCGCTAACAATAGGTCTATTAATGAGTTTTCATTGCTACTTAGGTCCCTACCTAAAATCGACTTAAGCAAATCTATAATGGCACTAGACTTCTCTTGCTTGGCTACACTAGGGGATGCAATAAATGCCTGCATCTGCTGGTCTTCAACTAACTGAGATCCAGCTTCCAAAACCTCTTTCCAGTCTGAATATGACTTATCTTGCTCGGCAATTGCAAAAATTGCATTAGCATAAGGTTTGGCGATAGTGATTAATTCCATAATTAGCTACTATAACGACTGTGATAATTTACCAAGCATCTCTTTGTGTGTTTTCTCATCAACTTCTTTAGCCAATACTGAATTAACACCTTGCATTACTAGCCCAGCAACCTGGTCTTTTAGCTCATTACGCGCACGAACTGTATCCTGCTCAAGCTGAGCTTGAGCCTGCGCTTTAACTTTATCTGCTTCTTGGATTGCAACATCTTTAGCATCTTCGACCATGCCTGATGCTTGTCTAGCTGCATTAGCAATAATTTCAGCCGCTTGATCTTTAGATTGAGCTATTGCCTCTTGGGCTTTTTGCTCAGCATCAGCCTGCTCAGATAATCCACGCTCAGCTGCTAGTAAGCCTGCCTCAATGCGCTTCTTGCGCTCTTCCATAGCCATAACAATTGGTGGCCAAACAAATTTCATGCAGAACCATGTAAACATGGCAAACATGATCAACTGGCCAATCATAGTTAAATTAATATTCATAGCTTAAACCTGTGCTTTTTTTTAAGTATTAAATAAGAGGGTTTATCCTGCAACAGCAAATAAGATGTACATTGAAATACCAACAGCAATCATTGGTACCGCGTCTACTAGGCCCATTACAATAAACATTTGAGTTCTAAGCATTGGAATAAGCTCTGGCTGACGTGCAGCACCTTCTAAAAATCTTGCACCCAAGATACCAATACCAACTGCTGCACCTAATGCGCCTAAACCCATTAAGATTGAACCCGCTAAAAATAAAATACTTTGTTCCATTTCTTACTCCTATTTATAAAAAAATTAATGGCCTTTATCGTGAGCCATATCCATATACACAATTACTAAAGTCATAAAGATAAATGCCTGTAGTAATACGATTAAAATGTGGAAAATTGCCCATGGAAGTGACAACGTCCACTGTATCCAAAACGGCAATAACGCAATCAAAATAAAAATCATTTCACCTGCATACATATTACCAAATAAACGTAATGAATGTGATACCGGCTTAGCAATCAAAGAAACAAACTCTAAGAAAAAGTTAGCAGGTATTAATAAAACCTTAATAAAAAGATTTTTAGATTCAAAAGGGTGCAAAGTTAGCTCTGCAGAAAATCCACCAAAGCCTTTAACCTTAATACTGTAGTACAACATTAATAAGAAAATTCCGATTGCCAAGCCAAATGTCGCATTTGGGTCTGTAGTTGGAACCACCTTAAAATATATATGATGAGGATCCATTCCAAAAAAGTGCGATCCAATATATTGTGCCACTTGTGGTAGCCAATCAACAGGAACTAGATCCATTGTGTTCATCAAAATAATCCATATAAACACTGTCAACGCCAAAGGAGCAACTAGAGGATTTTTACCATTAAATGAACCACGAACATTTTCATTGATAAAGTCAATTACACTCTCAACAAAATTTTGAATGCCTGTTGGGGTGTCAATACTCATCTTTCTACCGACACGATAAAATAGTGTTAAAAACAGAGATCCAAGAACAAAAGAAACGCCCAAAGTATCTAGATGGAATGCCCAAAAACCCATAGCTTTAGCTTCTGCGGCGTTATGCGCAAGACCCCAGTGACCGTCAGGAAACTGGCCATACGTTAAATTCTGCAAGTGGTGCTTAATATAACCACTAGAAGTAATCACTTCGTTTGCCGCTGACATTATCTCCCTCTAACCCTGTCTATCAAAAAACCAATTTGCCCCAAAACTAAACCGACAATTAATGCTTTAGGCGCTAACTTTAAGACTATCAAGCCGAATAAAGTTAAGCCAACAATTAAAGCCATGCGCATAATGACACTAAACGCCATCATTCCAACACTAGCTCCAGCACTAATATCTAGCCTTCCCCTTTGTTTGTTCGTATGTCTAGTAACCAGATACGTGTTTAACAAACTAATCAAACCGCCATAAATAGCGGCCAAAATCATATTATCTATAGCAAAGAAAACACTCACTATAGCTATTGTAATTAGTTGCACTTTTGGCCACTTATTATTCATTGCCAAAAAAATATTAATAACTAACAAACTTACAAAACTGCGATTATACCGTCTGATACTAAATAAATTACTTTTTTATTAAGCTAAATAGCATTTTTTTTGATGGCGATCAATAATTGATTAATCAATATAAGCACTCACTTATACGCTTGACACAAATCAATGCTAAGTAAATAATAGTAATCTTGTAAATTTTATAATTCTTGGGGAGAAAATAAATGGCACACGTTGTTGTTATTGGTGCAAGTACTGGCGGACTACCTTTTGCTTATGACATTAAAAAAACTTTAGGCAAAAATCACGAAGTCACGGTTATCTCTAATAATCCAAACTTTAACTTTATCCCTTCAAATCCATGGGTTGCTGTTGGCTGGCGTAGTGAAGATGATATTAGTTTTAAACTAGCCCCTCATCTTAAGCGTAAGAACATTAATCTTATTGTTGGAGAAGCTACAGAAATTAAACCAGAAGAAAACCAAGTAATGGTGGGTGATCAAGTTGTTGACTATGATTATCTAGTATTGGCAACCGGTCCTAAATTAGCATTTGACGAAGTTGAAGGACTGGGCCCTGACGGACACAGTGTTTCAATTTGTACAACGGCACATGCTAAAGTAGCATCAGACGAATGGGAAACATTTTGTGCAAATGGAGGCGGTCCAATTGTAGTTGGTGCGGTACAAGGAGCATCATGCTTTGGCCCTGCATATGAGTTTGCTACAATTATGGATACTGACCTTAGAAAGCGCGGTATTCGTGACAAATGCCCAATTACTTTTGTAACTGCCGAACCATATGTTGGACACTTAGGCCTAGGTGGTGTTGGCGATTCGAAAGGCTTGCTTGAATCAGAATTTAGACATCGTCATATCAAATGGATCACTAACTCCAAAGTAAAATCTATTGCTGCAAACAAGGTGATAGTTGAGCAAGTTGATGATAACGGCGAAGTGATCAAGACTCATGAAGTTGACACTATGCATACTATGATGCTACCGGCATTTAAAGGCGTAGACACGGTTGCAAAGCTAGCTGAAGTGGATCCTGGCTATGTAAATCCTCGTGGGTTTGTAATGATTAATGACTGTCATCAGTCGCCAGTTAAAGACAATATCTTTTCACTTGGTGTAAATGTTGCTATTCCTCCAGTAGAAGCAACTCCGGTTATGTGCGGCACACCAAAAACGGGCTATATGATCGAATCTATGGTAACTGCAGTTGTGCACAATATTGAAGAGATGGTCGCCGGAGAAAAACCAACACATCACCCTACTTGGAACGCAGTTTGTATTGCTGATATGGGCGATACTGGTGCAGCGTTTGTAGCAATGCCACAAATTCCACCAAGAAACGTTACGTGGGCTAAAAAAGGCAAGATGATGCATTTGGCTAAAATTGCATTTGAGAAGTTCTTTATTCGTAATATGAAAACTGGAAACTCAGAGCCTTCATATCAAAAATACATATTTAAAATGTTGGGCATTGAGCGCCTAAAAGAAGGCAAAAAATCATAAAAAACTAAAGGCTGCAATACAGCCTTTTTTATTGACTGCTTTGAATCATCTCAGCAGCTGCATTACGAGCCTTGTCAGTAATAACTGCGCCACCTAGAATTCTGGCGACCTCGTCTATCCTGTCCTGATCAGATAGCTGCAGAACTTCAGTCTGAGCTCCGGACTTTTCTTGTGCTTTGCTTACGCGCAAATGTTGATGACCAAAGGCTGCCACCTGAGCCAAATGAGTAATACATATTACCTGATAATTCGCAGACAACTCTCGTAGTTTTCTACCCACAATCTCTGCCACTGCTCCACTAATGCCTACATCCACCTCATCAAAAACCAGTGTTGGTGTTTGTTCTGTACTACTGCCAACTACTGATATCGCTAGTGATATTCTTGAAAGTTCACCGCCAGATGCAACTTTATTAAGTGCTTTGAAATCTTGCCCCATATTGGTCTTAATCAAAAAACCAACTAATTCATTGCCATCTAAATGTATTCCAGTTTTTTTAACTGGAAGTTCAAGCTTAAATTCACTACCAGGCATTCCTAAAACTTGCATTGTTTGTGTTACCAAAGCGGAGAGTTCTTTAGCTTTTGACAGTCTAATTTTTGAGATTTTTTTAGCCTGCAATTCATACCTAACTTGCAAAGATTGTAAATACTGTGTTAACTCATTAATCGAGCTCTCACCTGACCCTATTTCTTCAAGTTGTTCTTCAATTTGGGTTTTTATATTTAACAATTCTACAATCTGACAATTGTGCTTCCTACCTAGGTCGTGCAACTCTGAAATTCTACTCTCTATTTCACTAGACCTTTGTTCATCAACCGACAAAGAGTTTAAATAATTAGTCAGCTCATATACGCTCTCTTGAGTTTGCAATTGTGCAGAATTTAACAACTCACTTCCAGATAACAAACTATTGTCAAGCTCTAAGGCTTGAGATAATTCATAATTTAAGCTTGAAAGCTGGGAATTAATCCCACCATCTCCATCTAGCTTATTAAGCACATTTAAGGTTTTTTCAATTAGCTCTTGAGCGTTAGAGCTTTTTTTAAAGTCGCTCTCAATATTATCAAGCTCGTCTTGGTCTAATTGAGCATCATTTAGCTCACCCAACTGATGAGTATAAAGCTCTTGTTGTTGTAATATTGCCTTATGATTATTACTTATGCTGTCAATCTTGCTTTGTATTGACTTATATTCATCTACTAGTAAATTAAGCTCTTGTTTTTCATTATTAATTTGAGCATAACTATCAAGCAAATCTAATTGTTGAGATGGTCTTAATAATAATTGGTGTTCGTTTTGGCCGTGCATATCAATTAATAAATCACCTAAGGTTCTAACAATTGACAAAGGCACACTGCTGCCATTTATGAACGCCTTTGATTTACTATCAGAACTTACTACTCTGCGTAAAACACATTCGCCATCATCATCTAACGCCTGATCTTGAAGAAACGACTGAATCTTTGCATTATTCTCAACAGCAAAAACAGCGCTAACCTCGGCTCTATCTTTGCCGTGACGCACCAAGCCAGAATCAGCTCTAACCCCTAAAGCCAAACTAAGCGCTTGCAATAAAATTGACTTGCCAGCACCAGTCTCACCAGTAACTGTGCTCATTCCTGCTGAAAAAGATAACTCCAGTTTTTCAACAACTGCTAGATTTTTAACCGATAATTGAGACAGCATTGCTGGTTAAGATAATTTAGAGCCCCAGTGTAATTTAGAGCGAATAATTTCAAAATAATCATAGTCTTGCGGATGCAATAGATGGATAAAGCTTCCATACTGTCGCAAGCGAATCTCCTGTCCTGACAAAATTGGGAACGAATCCTGTCCATCAATATGAACCGTTATCCCCTCTTCAGCATCTCTTACCTTTACCAACACTTCGCTGCCGCCCGGAACAAGTAGCGGACGATGACTCATTGTATGCGGGCAAATTGACACCAGACCTATTGCATTTACACCCGGATGCATAATCGGACCTCCACTTGAAAGCGCATAAGCCGTTGATCCAGTAGGAGTAGTAACAATTAAGCCATCAGCCCGTTGATTATTAACAAATTTATCATCAATATAAACATCAAACTCGATCATTTTTAAAGTGTCTTGTCGATTAACCACTGCATCATTAAATGCTACACTTTGGTTAACAATTTTTCCATCTTGCTCAATTTGACACGACAACAAACAGCGCTCTTCTTTAGTGAACTCGCCATTTAAAACCTGAGAAACAACAGTGAACATATCAGCAACTGGCACATCAGCCAAAAAACCCAGACGCCCAAGATTAATTCCAAGAATAGGGATATTATTATCTACAAAAGTACGAGCGGTATTAAGCAGTGATCCATCACCACCAACCACAATAATTAAATCTGCATTGCTCTTAATTTGCTCATTACCACCTACTACGCTCACCCCTTGCTGTTCTAAGAACGTACTAAGATCATCAGCCGTGCTATCACTTATAGGATCATTTGGTTTAGTAATTATTCCAATTGTGTTAAACATTGTTAATATTATTTTTTATTAATAAGCATTGATTTGTCTAAAATAGACACTATATAAGTTGCAAATTTATAGCTACAAATATACATTAATTGGACAACAAGATGACAAAAAAGAAAGATCAAGAACAAAGCGTTGAAAAAGTAGAAGATGAAAAAATCGAAAAAACTGAACAAGACACTCAAGAAAATGACCTACAAGTACAACTAGAAGAGGCTCAAAAGTCTGCTAAAGACAACTGGGATAAAGTTTTACGTGCGCAAGCTGAAATGGAAAACCTTAAGCGTCGCAATGCTAGAGATTTAGAGCACGCCCACAAATTCGCACTTGATGGCTTTGTTAAAGCCCTGCTAGAGGTTAAAGATTCATTAACAATGGGTCTTAAAACTGCAAATGAGGAAAAGGCCACTATTGAGCATATCATTGAAGGCTTAGAGATGACTGATAAAGTATTTTTATCAACAATGGAAAAGTTTGGTGTAGAAACAATAAATCCAGTGGGTGAGGCTTTTAATCCGGAGCTGCACGAAGCAGTAACTATGATGCCAATGCCAGACAAAGAGTCAAACTCGGTACTAGAAGTTGTGCAAACTGGCTTTACCTTAAATGGTCGTCTAGTACGTCCGGCAATGGTTATTGTGGTTCAGTAAAGAGCTTTGCGAAAACTTAACATTTTTTTCAGCCATAAACTTTTGTTTTTTCTGTTTATCCAGAAAAAACACCCCTGCCAACTCTGACTAGTTTTTATTAGTAATCCTTATAAAGTGCAATAAAAAGCTTGTTATGTCTAAATGTTAAGAATTTAATTTACTGCTGCACCAAAGTGTACGATAATATGGCAGTTGCTACACACTTGGCACAAAAAACAAAACTAGACAAATAATTAAGCATATGCCTATCCTGTAATGTATATAAAACTAATCGCTTTTATATTTATTGTAATATCACCATCACTATATTGCGGATGGGACGGACTTGATCGCGGGGGCAAGTCTGAGGAAGCAATGAAGCTTGTGCCAAACATAGAAAATGGCAAAAATATATATGAGACCTGCGCTCTCTGTCATACCGAACAAGGCTGGGGAATGACACCAGGTATTGGACGATATTATGTGCCAGGCGCCTATCCACAACTAGCTGGACAGCACCAATCAGTACTAATTAAGCAACTGTACGATATCCGCGATCTTAATCGCGACAACCCTGTTATGTATCCGTTTACCTTGGATAAATATATTGGCGGAGTACAGGATGTTGCTGACGTAACCGGCTACATTGCAACTCTTCCTGTTAATCAGCAAAATCATCATGGAAAAGGAGACAATCTAAAAAATGGTAAAAAACTTTATGAAAAGAATTGCTCCAGATGTCATGGAGATAACGGCGAAGGTGATAAGGACAATTTTTACCCAAAGCTATCCAATCAACACTACCAGTATATGTTGAGACAATTTTTATGGATCAAAGAAGGTAAACGTAGAAATGCCAACATCAAAATGATAAAACAGATTCAAAATTTCAAATATAAAGATATAGTAGATGTTATTGATTATGCATCCAGACTTTAATAAAAAAGTTTAACCAATTATTGTAAAAATAAGAAAAAAAATAACATATATCAAGTTTTACTTAAAACCTTTATAAACAGGCCTCTAAAGTCTCCTTAGCCCCAACATAATGTGTTTAAATCACATTTTAAAGAATGTAAGTTCATAATTAATAACGCTAAGAGGTAGGGCAATAAAGATGAAGAAAATACTTGTTTCGCTTGTAATTTTTGTGGCTGGTATGGTTGCTATAGGAGGTGTTAATGTATTCTTTAGTGCAACAAATGAGATGAGCTTCTGTATATCGTGCCACTCAATGAAAGTTAATCTTGAGGAGTACAAGCACACTGTTCATTATAAAAATCAATCTGGTGTGCAAGCAACCTGTTCTGACTGTCATGTGCCTAAACAATTCTTCCCTAAGGTTCTTGCCAAAATTATGGCCTCCAAGGATGTGTACCACTGGGTGCTCGACACTATTGAGCCGGATGAGGCGCAGCTTGTAAAAGCAGACAACAATGGAAGCTGTCCAGATCTATTTATTCCTATCAAAGAGGGCTCAAACCTCTGTGTTCCAAACTACGGAGAGGAGTATAGTGAAGACAATATGAGCGAAGAAGCTGAAGAGCGTCGTGAGGCAGCACTAGAAAAATACAACGCATACCGATGGAAGATGGCAAATAGCGTTTGGGACAAGATGAAGGCTTCTGACTCACGCGAATGCAGAAATTGCCATGACTTTGAGAATATGGATCTTGATACACAATCTCGTAGCGCTCGCAAGCAACACGGCAGAGCCACAGAAAAAGGGCAAACCTGTATAGATTGTCACAAAGGAATTGCCCATACAGAACCGGATGAGCCTGAAGAAGAGGAAGAAAAAGATGAATAGAAAAAATATGATGAAAAAAACAATACTCATACTTTTATCTATCTTATTATCGACCACAACATTTGCCAATGAAGATCTCAACAAAAGTTTGCTTAAAGCAGTAGCTAACGGAGACTTTGTATCGGCTCAAAAACTGGTACGTAATGGTGCAAATATTAATGCTAAAGGTGTGTTGGGACATACTCCGCTAATCTATGCTGCTGAAGATGGTCAGATTTCCATTGCCAGAATGCTTGTTAATAATGGTGCCCGTATTAATGACCAAACTAATGATGGATATACCGCCCTCTCTGCTGCTGCAGATGAGGGTAATATTGCTCTAGTGTCAATATTATTAAGGTCTGGTGCCGATCCACATATAAAGACTCGCAACGGTATGGATGCATTAATGATAGCAATCCGTAGTGGTGATGCAGACGTTATCTCTATTTTAATGGCATACAACAGCAACATCAACACTGCAGACCGTCACGGCAGAACCGCCCTCATGATAGCAACTCAACAAGGTCACATTGACACTGTAAATATGCTCCTTTTAGCCAGCGCCGGAATGGATATCCGTAACAAAAATGGCGAAACAGCACTAATGATAGCGGCAAAGAAAAGTAATCAAGAAATATTATCAGCACTTCTGAATCGTGGCGCATCAACATCTGTTGTTGACGACCATGGGGCTACTGCACTTCATTATGCCGTCTCTAATAAGGGGGTTGATACCGCCCTGATGATACTTGACAATAATGGAGACATAAATGCCGCGGACAATGATGGCTGGACTCCACTCATGGAAGCTGTAAGTAGAGGCAATATGGATCTGGTAAAAGCTATGATTAAACGTGGTGCAAGTATCGATGTTCGTGATAATGAGGGGATTGACCTTATCTCAATTTCTGAAAAAAATCACCATAACAAAATAACAGAATATCTACATAAAATTATAAAAAAATAACACCCTAATTAAATATAGATTTCTTTAAAAAAGAATCTTACAAAGTGGCAACTATAGTTCTGATATAGGCTATGTTAAATGGCTGTCCAGCATGCCCAATAATGGCATTTGTAATTCGGCAAAACCTATCCTAAAAACCAACTTTATAAAAATAATTAGAATTCAACAAATCATATTTATCTCAACAATTGTAAACACCACATCTCCATGATATAATTTTGCTCGATTTTTAACCTTAAATAATAAAAAACAAGAGGTTGATCTTTTCTATTAACTTATAACTTACTTTTCAGGAAATATTATGAAATTAATTCTTTTAGGCGCACCGGGCGCTGGCAAAGGCACTGTTGCAAAATTACTAACTAAAATTGACGGTTCGGTTCAAATCTCTACAGGTGACATTCTGCGTGGTGCAGTTGCAGCTGGTACCGAGCTAGGCAAGCAAGCACAGGCAGCAATGAATGCCGGTGACTTAGTGTCTGACGATCTAATTATGGGCATTATGGAAGAGCGCCTTCAAGAAGACGACTGTAAAAATGGCTACCTACTAGATGGCTTCCCTCGTACTATCCCACAAGCAGAGGCGTTAAAAGCACTACTTGAAAAAATGGGAGAGAAGCTTGATGCTGCAGTAGAAATTGACGTTCCTCGTGATGTTATTCTTGACCGTCTAACCACTCGTCGTACTTGTGAAGGTTGTGGAGAAATTTACAACGTTAAGTCTAACCCAGCTAAAGTTGAAGGCGTATGTGACAAATGTGGTGGCGCGGTAACACAGCGTGATGATGAAACTGAAGAAGCAATTAGCAATCGTTTAAATGTATACAACGATCAAACTGCTCCATTAGTTGGTTTCTACGAAAACGAAGGACTATTACTTTCTGTAGACGCAATTTCATCTCAAGCAGTTATTGATGCAATTCAGGCAAAAATTAGCTAATATTTTTTAGCTTGCTTAGCAAGCTATTAATGAAAACTATAAACCCCTAGGTATGTAAATACTTAGGGTTTTTTATTGCTCTCAACAAGACTTACAAAGCCATTCTCTATAGCTCCAAAACTAGCGACAACCTAAAAACTATATTAAGACAAAATATAGGCTACTTTAGCCCTATAATAAATACATTTTTATAAGCTGTATTACGCTGTTATGAATAATTTTTATAAAATTTTTCCTGTTCTGTTTATTTTACTTGCTAACAATGCATTTGCCAACAATATTGAATTAATCGGTATGTACAAAGAGGCGATGAAAGAAAGCATCAACAAGGGTGATTATGACAAAGCCGAAGAAATTCAAAAAAGAATATCTGCTTTAGATAAAGAGTCCAGTGGCAATATGCTTATTGCAACAAACAATAATTTGCGCAAAATTGTAGAGCAAGAAGTGAGCAAACTTGGTAATAATGCAAATTTAAATCATATTGATGTTTCTAGAGTTTCCAATATGTCGCAACTATTTATGCAGCAGCCATTTAATGGTGATATTTCTAAATGGGACGTATCAAATGTGAAAAACATGGAGGACATGTTTAATAAGTCAAGTTTTAACAATGATATTTCCGGCTGGAATGTATCAAATGTAGAAAATATGGAATCAATGTTTGCAAGCTCATTGTTTAACGGGGATATTTCTAACTGGGACGTGGCAAATGTGAAAAATATGTCAAGTATGTTTTCTGGAACGGAGGAATTCAAAGGCAATATTTCTAACTGGAACGTGGCAAATGTAGAAAACATGGATTCAATGTTTACATGGTCTGCATTTGATGGGGATCTGTCTAATTGGAACGTGTCAAATGTAAAAGATATGCGAAGAATGTTCTCCGGTGCGAAGAAGTTTAATAGCGACGTTTCTAAATGGAACGTGTCAAACGTAAGAAATATGGCCGCAATGTTTTCTGGAGCAAAGAAATTTAATAGCGATATCTCTAGCTGGAACGTGTCAAATGTAAAAGATATGAAAACAATGTTTAGGCTTTGTGCGTTTAATAAAAATATATCCAGCTGGAATGTGGCAAATGTAGAAAATATGGACTCGATGTTTGAGTGGTCCGTGTTTGATGGAGAAGTCTCTAAATGGGATGTGTCCAATGTGAAAAATATGAAAGGCATGTTTTATAAGTCGGACTTTGATGGCGATATCTCTAGCTGGAACGTATCAAATGTAGAAAATATGGACTCGATGTTTTCTGGAGCAAAAAACTTTAAAAGTGACATATCCAAATGGAATGTCTCTAATGTAGAAAATATGTCGTCAATGTTTTACAATACAAAAAAATTCAATAATGACATTTCCAAATGGGATGTATCCAATGTGAAAAATATGAAAGGCATGTTTGCAAAATCTATATTTGACAAAAATATATCTAATTGGAATATGCCAGAAACTGCAAAAACACAAGGTATGTTTAACAACACTAAAATTATAAAATCCAACAAGCCGTCAATACTAAAAAATAAATAACAAAAAATTTAACAAAATCTTCATCTGTCGTTTGTTTTTAGCGCCTTTATCACATATAATAAATCTTTCAAATTAGCACTGGGGATTATGAAGCGCCTACTATTATCTTTATTCTTGTCGTTGATCTCATTATTTTCTCAAGCAGAAGGCGAATTATTACCTGCAGATGAAGCATTCAACTTTAAAGCCAAAGTTGTTAATGATGAGATTTTATTAAACTGGAATATAGCCAAGGGTTATTACCTATATAAAGAGAAAATTAAAATATCTGCCGACTTCTCCTCACAATTAGGAGTAGCAAAATTCCCTAAGGCTAAGATTAAAAATGATGAATTTTTTGGCAAAGTTGGAATTTATCGCAACAATGCTGTGGTTAGTGTTCCTGTATTGCAAGGTAATGCTAAATCAATACTGCTTAGTGTTGCCTTTCAAGGGTGTGCAGACCTGGGTGTTTGTTATCCGCCGATTACCAAGTCTGTTGCGTTAGACATTAGCGCAATTCACGGGCCCTCTTTAGTTGATAGTGCTCTTAATATGCTTTCTCAGGCACAGAATCAAGCAGCTTCAGTAGTTGAAAAAATCACACCTGTATCTGATGAGCCTCTACCTGCCGATCAAGCATTTAACTTTTCTGTTAGCGCAATTGATGCCAAAACGCTCATGGCATCATGGGATGTGCATAAAGAATACTACCTTTATCACGACAAGTTTTTTATTGATGTTAAGGGCGCAGAGTTTGGAGATATTAGCTTCCCCAAGGGAAAAATAAAAGACGACCCTTTATTTGGCAAAGTACAAATTCATAAAGGCAAGTTGAACGTTAAAATTCCACTTACCAACATCCAAACTCAAAGCATAACTTTTACCGCTAAATATCAAGGCTGTTGGGCTGGTGGAGTTTGCTATCCACCACAAGAAAAAAATATAGAAATAACCTTACCCATACAGGGCGCAGAAGTTATAAGCGCCGCCCCTGATAACAACACCACAAATACAAACACTACTGTCGAGTTAAATGAAACTGACCAAATAGCCGCACTACTTCAACAAGACAATATTTTCTGGATCTTGTTGAGCTTTTTTGGTTTTGGATTACTATTATCGCTAACACCTTGCGTATTTCCAATGATCCCTATTTTGTCCGGCATTATTGTTGGTCAAAAAGGTGAAGTAACAACAAGAAAGGCTTTAATAATGTCTATTGTATTTGTGCTTGCTATGAGTATAACCTACTCAGTTGCTGGAGTTCTAGCGGGTCACTTTGGTGAAAATCTACAAGTGCTATTTCAGACTCCATGGGTGTTAGTAGTATTTAGCTTGATTTTTGTAGCCCTAGCATTTTCAATGTTTGGTTATTATGAAATTCAATTGCCTGCAAGCCTGCAAAGTAAGATTGCAACAATTAGCAACAAACAAGAAGGTGGGCACTTAATTAGTGTTGCCATTATGGGGTTCTTGTCGGCACTAATTGTAGGTCCATGTGTTGCCCCTCCATTAGCTGGAGCGCTTATCTACATTGGTCAAACTGGTGATGCGCTTTTAGGCGGACTGTCATTATTTGTAATGAGCCTAGGCATGGGCGCACCACTTATTTTAATCGGTGCTGGCGTTTCCAAACTACCAAGAGCTGGGGGGTGGATGGATAAAGTTAAATATATCTTTGGTATTTTGATGTTGGCAGTAGCTATCTGGCTACTTGATCGCATTATTTCTGATAAATCCTCATTAATACTTTGGGCTGCACTGTTTAGTATATCGCCAATTGCCATGGGTGCACTAAACAAACTAACGGACACTCCAGGTGCGTGGCTAAGGATCTTTAAAGCTGTTGGTTTGTTAATTATGCTTTATGGCATACTACTTTGGGGCTTAGTAGCAAGGGGTGGTGGCGATATGCTGGCACCACTATCAGGATGGGGAGGCTCAAGTGTACAGTCAGAACAAGCACATATTAAGTTTCAAAAAATCAAGTCAAGCTCTGATCTTGAAAACATACTAAAAAAATCTAAACAAACTGGCCAGGTCGTAATGTTAGATTTTTATGCTGACTGGTGTATTTCTTGTAAAGAATTAGAGCGCTTTGTGTTTTCTAATGATGATGTAGTATCTGTTATGGACAGCGAAATCTCACTACAAGCAGATGTAACTGCAAATGACGATATAGATAAAGTACTAATGTCTCGCTTTAATATCATCGGCCCTCCGGCAATATTATTTTTCAAAAATGGTAAAGAGGTACGACAGCAAAGGATTATTGGCGAAATTAATGCACAAGGCTTTATTGAGCATCTAAACAAGGTCAAATAAAAACCCTACAAATTTGTAGCTAAAATGTTGATAAAACTTGCTAACATTCACTATGTTGGTGGTAAAATCAGTTTTATTTGACGATTATAATAATATTATGCCTGACATATTGTTGCTAAATGGCCCCAATCTTAATATGCTTGGAGCTCGAGAGCCTGAGCATTATGGCGCGCAAACGCTTGATGATATAGTCGATAATCTAAAAATAATAGCAAACAAATCAGCCATTAATATTGAGCATCATCAAGATAACTCAGAAGTCGGCCTGATTGAGTGTATACACAACTCTAGCAAAGACGGTACAAAATATATTATTATCAATCCTGCAGCTTTTACACATACATCAGTAGCGTTGCGTGATGCTCTACTAGCAGTAGACATTCCGTTCACTGAAATACATTTATCTAATGTATATAAGCGTGAGGATTTTCGCTCCAAATCTTATTTTTCAGATATTGCACAAGGAGTAATCTCTGGTTTTGGGGCACAAGGCTACGAGTTTGCATTAAACGCTGCGATTAAACACATTCAACAATCAAAGAGGTAAACAATGGATATTCGTAAAGTAAAAAAACTAATGGAATTGTTAGAGCAATCTGGCATGGCAGAAATTGAAATAGTGGAGGGTGAAGAATCAGTTCGCATATCGCGCTATGGTGACATACCAGCTCCAGTTTTAGCACCAGCTCCAGTTGTAGCTCCAGTTGTAGC
>PNQY01000065.1 GCA_002909145.1 Candidatus Thioglobus perditus | reverse complement strand
ATTTAAAATATCCTAAAATTAGCTGGATAAAAGATGCTTTTGAGGTATAAATAAATCATGAAAAAAACAATCATACTTTCTCTATTAATTAGTAGCTCTTTAATATTGACAGGGTGCGTTCCTGCTGCAATACAAGGTGCGACTACTGCAAGTGCTATTATTACTGCCAGCAACGATAGGCGTAGTGCTGGCGAGGTGCTAGATGATAGAACCATAGCATTTAAATTATTTGCCTGGTCTGAGAAAGATCCAAAGGTTGCCGATGCACATATTAACTTTATGACTTATAACAGAACTGTCCTAGCTACTGGAGAAGCTCCAAATAACAATGTGCGCTCATATGTGGTCAACCAAGCTAAATTAGAAGATGCGAAAATAACTCAAGTATTCAATGAAATTACTATTGGCCCTAATAGCGGGCTACTTAGTCGCGCTAAAGACTCAGCAATCACCGTGCAGGTTGAAACGCTATTTCATGACCAGGAAGTGTTTCATCCAACTCAAGTAAGGGT
>PNQY01000064.1 GCA_002909145.1 Candidatus Thioglobus perditus | reverse complement strand
ATTGGTATTTTATTAGCGATATTTATCGCCAACAAACCACCAAGTGACCAACCTAATAAAATTGGATTTTCTGGTAATATTCTGATAATTTCATCACACCAATTGTCAATTCCATTGTCAGTGTTGTTGCTTCTGCCATGTCCAGGGAGGTCAATTACTGTAATGCGGTATTGGTCTTTGTATTTATTTATAAGATTGTTAAATAATTCAGAATTAAAACCCCAGCCGTGCAGCAAAACTAAATCTTGCCCTGTGCCGATTGTACTACTGTATAGCATTTTTAATATTTATTAGCAATTGCTCTATTTGACTTTGTGTGTGATTAGCACTCAGTGTAATTCTTAGTCTAGCAGTATCTTTTGGTACTGTTGGTGGGCGAATAGGGCTTACATAGAAACCATTTTCAAATAGTTTTTGCGAAGCGTTAAGTGCTTTCTCACTATCGCCAATTATAAGTGGCTGAATTGCACTATCTGATTTTTCAATTGGCAGGTTTAGTGCAGTTGAGAAATTTTGGAAAAAATCAATATTGTTTGTTAATTTTGCTTTCTGAGTGCTATTTTTGATCAAATCTAGGCTTTTTAGTGTAGCGACGCAAATTGCTGGAGCAATTGCTGTTGTATATATGTAGGGGCGTGATTTTTGGATCAAAAATTCAATAAAATCATCATCTCCAGCGACAAAAGCCCCCATTGTGCCCGCTGCTTTGCCTAAAGTGGCCATATAAATTGAATTTTGCGGAATATTTGGCTCAAATATACCAAATCCGTGCGCATCATCTTGCATCAGAATAGCATTAGAATTATTTGCGATTTTTTGCAAATCATCAATATTTGCCTGATCACCATCCATACTAAATACACTATCAGTTACAATCATGCCTTGGCCTGATTGTTTAGATAGTTTTTTCTCTAGGGATTTGATATTGTTATGCAGATATCTCTGTAAAGGTAATCCTATTAGATGGTTTGCATCAATAAGTGAGGCGTGGTTTAGTTTGTCTTGCAATACCCAGTCAAGCTCATCTCTAAGTGCTGAAAAAATGCCTAAATTAGCCGTATATCCAGTTGAGAATAATAACGCCCGACTTTGTCCTGTATATTCAGCAAGAGCTTCTTCTAGCTGATGATGAGCTTTTGAATGACCGCTAACCAAGTGTGATGCACCAGAGCCAACACCATATTCATTAACCCCTTCTTTAAATGCCTCTTTAACCTGGGGGTGGTTAGCTAATGAGAGGTAGTCATTTGAGCAAAAGTTAATTAGTGACTTTCCATCAATAATGATCTGCGTGTCTTGAGCGCCATCGACAGTTTTTCTAGACCGATGAAGGTGTTGTTGTTTTAAGTCAGATAATTTTTTAGAAAAATCCATGGTCACTATTTTAAAATAATTAGCCAACTATAAATTTATGATTTACATTGGGAGATTTTTGAGTGCGTATAATCTCTTTTATTAACTCTATTATTCAAATCATCATGAAAAAGACATTTAGTTTTTCCCATCCTAAGAAAAAAAGACCTAGAGTTGTTGAAGCAATTAAACACGAGCTTAAAAAATATATTAAGCGCGAGCGCAATAAGACGCTACCTAAAGATGTAGATTTTTGGGATTTTGATTGTCGTTATGGCGCTGATGAAGCATCTTGTGGGGTTATACACGTTTCAGAGA
>PNQY01000063.1 GCA_002909145.1 Candidatus Thioglobus perditus | reverse complement strand
ATTGGTATTTTATTAGCGATATTTATCGCCAACAAACCACCAAGTGACCAACCTAATAAAATTGGATTTTCTGGTAATATTCTGATAATTTCATCACACCAATTGTCAATTCCATTGTCAGTGTTGTCGCTTCTGCCATGTCCAGGGAGGTCAATTACTGTAATGCGGTATTGGTCTTTGTATTTATTTATAAGATTGTTAAATAATTCAGAATTAAAACCCCATCCGTGCAGCAAAACCAAATCTTGACCTGTGCCCGTGGCGCTACTGTAAAGCATGTTTGATTTGGGTGAGTAATTGCTCAATTTGACTTTGTGTGTGATTAGCGTTCAGAGTAATTCGTAATCGTTCTGTACCTTTTGGCACGGTTGGTGTTCGAATGGCGCTAACGTAAAACCCTTGATCAAATAATTTTTGGCTAATTAAAAGTGCTTTTTCACTGTCACCAATTATGAGTGGTTGAATCGCACTATTTGATGGTGAAATTGGCAATCCCAATGTAGATGAAAAAATTCGGAAAAAATCAATATTGGCGAGTAATTTAGCTTTTTGTTCGCCTTGTTTAATTAAATCTAAGCTTTTAAGTGTCGCTACGCAAATAGCAGGTGAGATAGCCGTTGTGTAGATATAAGGGCGGGATTTTTGGATCATAAAATCAATAAAATCGTCACTTCCAGACACAAAAGCACCCATTGTGCCTGCTGCCTTGCCTAAAGTGGCCATATAGATTGATTTTTTTGGAATATTTGGTTCAAATATGCCAAAACCATGCGCATCGTCTTGCATCAAAATTGCATTAGAAAAATCTGATATTTTTTGTAAATCGTCTATTTTTGCCTGATCGCCATCCATGCTGAACACCGTGTCAGTCACAATCATGCCTTGCCCTGTTTGTTTCCCTGCTTTTTTCTCAAGTGAGGCAACATCATTATGTAAATAACGTTGCAAGGGTAGTCTACTTAGTTGGTTTCCATCAATTAGTGAGGCATGGTTGAGCTTATCTTGTAATATCCAATCAAGCTCGTCTTTTAGTGCAGAGAAAACGCCCAAATTAGCGCTATAACCTGTTGAAAACAGTAACGCTCGTTCTTGCCCAGTATGTTCAGCTAAAGCAGCTTCTAAGTCATGGTGTGCACGAGAGTGCCCACTAACAAGATGCGATGCACCTGATCCCACACCATATCTATCAACCCCTTGTTTAAATGCTTTTTTAACTTGGGTGTGATTAGCAAGCGACAGATAGTCATTCGAACAAAAGTTAATCAGTGATTTTTCATCAATAATAATTTTTGTATCTTGTGCACTATCAACAACTTTTCTAGATCGGTAAAGGTGCTGTTGTTTTAAGTTAGACAGTTTCTTGAAAAAATCCATGATTACTATTTTAAGATAATTAGTAAGTCAATTAATTTTATTGTATAGTGTTTATATGAGGATCATTTTGAGTTTATTTTTTCTGTTAAGTTGGCTTGCGTCGGGCTCGTTATTGGCCTCAGATTTTGTTGTTGATATTAATAATAAAAGTCAGTCCTTAATAGGTAATACAATTTTTGGCTACAATCAAAATCTTAAGAAACCTAAAATAATTGAAGTAAATCATACTGGTGAAGTTGTATGGAGTTATTCAGTTCCTAAGCGCTTACTAGCAAAAAATCCAGAGAACAAATCCAAAAGAAGCATAGTCATGGATGCTAAAGTGTTAGACAATCAAAACGTACTTTTTACACTTAGAAATTCAGGCATTTATGAAATCAACAGACAGGGTGATGTTGTTTGGCAGCATTTAGATAAAGAAGCGTCACATGATGTTGATAGGTTGGAGAATGGAAACACTATTTATGCGAGAGCTTGGGTTGAAAAGGGAAAAGATTGGGTTGTTGAGGTCGATCAATATGGCCAAAAAGTATGGGGCTATGATGGTGTTAGTCACTTTGATCAATACCCTTTCTCTGACATTGAGAAAGGGGGATGGGTGCATACAAATTCTGTAGAGCGACTTTCGAATGGCAATACACTTGTTTCATTAAGGAACTTTCAAATGGTGGTCGAGTTAGATAAGCAGAGGGAGATTGTTTGGAAGCAATTATTTGATTGCGAAAAAGCTTACGATAAATGGGATATAGATCATAGCGGATCCACAGCTGGGTGTATGCCACACGGCCCAGAGATTGATCACGAACAAAACACATTAATTATTGCGCTTAGGATGGGAGAAAAACGAAGTGATGAGCCTGATAATGTTTATTTTATTGATAGAACTACAGGACAGGTAGTTCGAGAGTGGTCAGGAGAAAAATCTAGAAGAATTAGAGATATTGATTTGTTATCTAATGGCAACCTGCTAATTCAGGATAATAATAAATTGATTGAGCTTAATCCTGACAATGAAATTGTTTGGCAACTAAGGGCAAGTAAGCTTAAATGGGATGAAAGGAGTAGATCTAAATCTTTGTATAAAGCTCACAGAATTACACCTAGATAATTAGCCAACTATAAATTTATGATTTGTATTTAGAGATTTCTGAGTGCGTATAATCTCTTATTAATTATTTAATCTGAATTATCATGAAAAAAACCTTTAGTTTTGCACACCCTAAAAAGCAAAGACCAAGAGTAGCTGATGCTATCAAGCACGAGCTTAAAAAATATATTAAGCGCGAGCGCAATAAGACGCTACCTAAAGATGTAGATTTTTGGGATTTTGATTGTCGTTATGGCGCTGATGAAGCATCTTGTGGGGTTATACACGTTTCAGAGA
>PNQY01000062.1 GCA_002909145.1 Candidatus Thioglobus perditus | reverse complement strand
TCCATAATAATATTCTGCTAATAATTAAACATATAGAATAATATACTCTTATTTTAATATTATAAGAGAATTTCGTTATTTTTTTATTATAAAAGATGTTTTTAGTAGAATTATTTATATATATTGGCTATTAGTTAATTACAAAGCCAAGGAGAACTATGTACAAATATGACAATAAAGAAAAGACATATGAATTACTTCATATAGAGCAATGGATCCTAAAAGAAGGCGAAGCAAGTGGGGATAAAGGTATTCTTGTCCGTCCAACTGACGATGTTAAATCTCTATTTATAACACTTAAACAGGCTCCTATAGTTGCATTTGACTTTAAAAACTTCAGTGATGGAATAAGTTATTCACAAGTCAAATTACTAAGAAAAGAACTGGGATATGAGGGAGAGATCAGAGCTCTTAATACTCATATTGATCATTTGCAGTTTATATTCAGATCTGGAGTTGATTCTTATGAATTACTGCCAGAATACAAAGAATACAGCGATGAATATGCCATAGACTTTGACATAAGCTACCAGACTGCAAGGAACAACTCTGGAGCAATTGAACATTACAAGCAAAACAACCTCTATCGCTCTTAAATGAATAATTGTACAGAACAGCAATCAAAGTCACCTCTGTGAGGATGAGAGTGTTGTTTAGTACTGAAAGTTACATAAAGCTGATTGATGAATCGGAAGAAGTTTATGCTTCCGATAGTAAATACATTTAAAGCTTAAAGAATAACTCCAAGGGTAGTTTGAAACCCTTAGTCAATACCGCCATCTCGGCCACCTCTTTCCGATTTGGGCGGTTTTGATTTCTTTTAATATTTAAATTATCACAGTTCTTTTTGATATATAATTCTGTGGTCTGCTCATTACACTTTATCGGGATAGAATAAAACCTTCCTCCCCTTCCCTGGTAATTTGCAGACTTCAAATTCACCCACCCACCCCCTGCTAAGATAACTATTGAGACCAGGATAGAATTACTATAGACTATATCTATCCAAATGATTAGTCTTAACTATGAAAACAAGTATACAAACCAAAATGGGTGGCAAAGAGTGGTTAATACTAATTATTTTGTCAGTCTTCTGGGGCGGCTCATTCTTCTTTGTAGAGATTGTTTTGAAAGAATTACCAACATTAACTATTGTAGCTTTAAGGGTAGCCATGGCAGCAATAGTTTTATGGGGAGTTGTTCTATTTCTAAACCTTAACGTATCAAAGTCTCCAAAGTTGTGGCTCTCTTTTATACTAATGGGGCTATTGAACAATGCCATTCCATTTTCATTAATAACATGGGGTCAAACACAAATTATATCGAGTTTGGCTTCAATTCTAAATGCAGTAATGCCATTCTTCACTATTATTGTTGCTAGATTACTACTGCCAGATGAAAAAGTTAGTATATTAAAAGCTACTGGTGTGGTAATTGGCTTTACTGGTGTAACAATAATGATTGGACTGCCTGAAAAAACTGAAGGGCTAATGGTGCTAGCACAGTTAGCTATTCTTGCTGCTGGACTGTCTTATGCCGTTGCCAGTGCTTATGGAAGACGTTTCAGAGAAATAGGTATTGATCCTATTGTTTTGGCCGCTGGACAGACCAGTGCATCATCATTAATTATGCTACCAATTGCACTTAGTATTGATGGTGCTCCTGATGTTAATACTTTGTCTATCGAATCAATGCTTTCTATTTTCTCCCTTGCAGTGTTCTCCACGGCTATTGCTTATGTTCTCTATTTCAAGATACTTGCATCATCCGGTGCAGTTAATATATCACTTGTCACACTACTAGTCCCAGTCTCTGCTATTTTATTGGGGGTTGTTGTACTAGGCGAAAGCCTGGAAATGATTCATATCATTGGTATGGCTATCATCGCTCTGGGATTAATCACGATTGATGGGCGCTTATTAAACTATAAAAGACTTAAAAAGACATAATCCTTTGCTCCTATCTTTATATTGCCTATAAAATCATTTGTGGCAATACAAATTGGTAGTTACCAATAGATAATAAGATTAACTTAAAAATATGAGATGCAATGTTTTTAGGTATATTTAATTTTAGCGGTACGCATTTCTAAAAAACGAAACCCTTTTACTTTTATTAAGAAAAGTTAAAAGCTCATAACTAACATATAAAACTATGAAACATATATTTCTCATAATTGCGTTACTATTTGTATTTTCTCCAATAAACACATACGCCCAGAACGAAACAAAATTACACTCAATAGACCAAGTCAAATCTCAAGAAATGAAAGAACAGAATAGCAAAATAGAGTCTTTAGAGACAGGTTCGAATAGAGGCTTCTCAATATCAGCCTTCATGGGGTCTTTATTATTTATTTTGACAATGATATTTATCTTTAGAAAGTTCAACGAAGTGAAAAAAAATAGAGACTAGTCGACGTGAAATAGTAGTACAAATATAGCAAAAGATCTCGTTATAAGGAATCTATTTTCTTACTTTGTTCCTATGTGATTCTAGATCACAAACATAACTATCAGCGTCAGCATAATCAATAAAATTCCAATAACGATAATTTGGATTTTTTACTCTCCTAGAGTGCTTAATTGGACACCAAAACTGCTCAGTGGCAGAGGCAATCTCACCTGCATAACTCAACAGTCCATTTGCATAGCCACAATAAACACAGTTAAACTTTTCAAATATATTTAGATATGCTAGTTTATGCCTATCAATTACAACATAGTCCCTTCTGTTAATAGCCTTCATCTTATAAACTGGAAAACATATTATCTTATACAAAAATATAAATAAATCCAAAATTAGTAAAGGCACAATCAATATATAAATGATTGGTGCAGTTATTATAAATAGAGGGTCTGCGTTAAGTATGTAGCTTATAGGACCCTTCTTTAGTTTTCTATGAGTTCTACGCAAGCTCATTTCAAACTTTACTTTTCTTTTGTGTATTTGGTAATCAAACTCCTTTCTTTTTAATTCTACCTCTTTCTCAATATTATCTTTTACAAGGCTGAGTTGCTCTAAAAGCTCTTTAATTGATGTTGTTGGCATATGTATGACTCGTTAGTTATCAAGGTTAGTTGATTTTAACTCAGTTAGATATTGTTATAAATTCATTTATTATTTGGCAAATATCCTATCTAGATCAGCACTGTCAAAAAATATATGGGTATTACATATTTCATTATGAATAGAGATCTCTCCACGCTCTTTTAGTAAACTCCTAGCGTCCTGTTCTCCCAAATCAAAAACTATCTTCTCAAACCTTTCTCTATCTTTATTGCATTTATACTCAATAGATTTATCTTCAAATAATTCAACAACCTCTTCATGAAAAAGCCTATGTAGCAATGAGTCCACACTTAAAGAACACAATTCATCATTAGTTATAGTGCTTGCTAGTGAGCTAATTCTATTCCAGTCTTCCTGGTTGTTTTGTTTTGATTCTGGCATTTTTTGAATCAATATTGCTGATAAATTATCCTTAGTTGAAGAGATCCATAATTTTGAATCAAGCTGCTCTGACTGAGAAAAGTAATCTTCAAATGTTTGAATTAACCCTTGGGAGTTTCTCGGAACAATAGACTGGAAACTACTATCAGTTTGAGAGTTGTACAAGGTTGCTACAATCTGCGCCTCCCCTAGTGTTTCATCAAGATTATCTGTATCGTTAATAGCCCCACTAGATCTAACCATACCACGTATTTTTAAATCATTAGTCACTTCAACCAATAGCAAACTTACAATGCCATTGCCTTGAATTTGCATAGTTATCTTGCCTTTATGCTTCATACCATTTGCAAGCATAATTGCTAAGGCACTCAACTCGCCTAGTAATTTTCTTACTGAAGGAGAATAACCACGCTCATATATTAACTCTGCCCAAGAATTATTGATTGATAAATGCTGACCACGTATATCTAGCTCTTTAAATAAAAATCTGTTTATTGTATTCATAGGTATTATTTTAAGGAATTGGTAAATTATCTATAAAAAATTTTGCAAAAAATTATTGAAAGAAAAATTTTAATTAAAAACAATGATGTATTACTAATTGATGCTTTGGCTGATACAACGTCTTTATCTAAACAAGTGCTTAAATCCTCTCTTGATAAAGGCTGTGTTTGGCTAAAAACTGACAAAAAAATTAATAGAGTAAGACGCGCTAAGAAAACTCTAAGTGTGGGCAATGAGGTTTTTATTTATTACAATGAAAAAATACTCTCATCTCAAGCGAAAGATCCAGAATTGTTATTAGATAAGAAAGACTATAGCATATGGTTTAAGCCAGCTGGAGTGTTTGCACAGGGGTCAAAATGGGGGGATCATTGTGCCATTACTCGAATGGTGGAAAAATCCACTAATAGGCCAACTTTCCTAGTGCATAGACTTGATCGCGCAACCAGTGGAGTAATGATAATTGCTCATAATAAAAATTCAGCGCATAAGCTTTCTAATCTATTTGCCAATCGACAAATTAAAAAAACATATATTGCAATTGTCAGTGGCAATTTTCCAAATAAAGACACAACTATAAATGAAAAAATTGATGGGAAAGATGCAATTAGTCATGTTGCACTGATAGGCTCTAACAGTGATAAGTCACTATTAGAAATTAATATTGAAACCGGAAGAAAACATCAAATAAGAATACATTTAAGTAGGTTTGGCTATCCTATTATTGGAGATAGGCTGTTTGGTAATGCTGACAAAAACCATACTGAGGATTTACAACTTCAAGCTATAAGCATTGACTTCATCTGCCCCATTAGCAAAAAATCAATAAATATTAACCTAGAACAAAACAAAAGGATTAATTTATAGTGAAATTACACAATAACAATAAGCGTAATTTAATATGCATGGGCTTGAATCTATAAGATAATACCCATATCTATTAATTATTGACTTTTTAACAGGATAAACATATGAAAAGAATTTTCTTATTCTTATTAACAAACATTGCAATTATGTTTGTACTAAGTATCACTCTAAGTATATTAGGTGTTGATAGTTTGCTACAGCAAAATGGCTCTGATCTTAATGTACAGGCGTTGGTAGTATTCTCCGGTGTTATTGGATTCGGTGGAGCGTTCATTTCACTGGCAATTTCTAAGTGGATGGCTAAACGTATGACTGGTGCTGTGGTAATTACCAGCCCTAGCAACACACAAGAAAAATGGCTGATAGAGACAGTAGAAAAGCAAGCAAAAATTGTTGGAATTAAGATGCCAGAGGTGGCAATCTTTCCATCATCACAGATGAATGCATTTGCAACTGGAATGAGTAAAAACTCTGCACTGGTGGCCGTATCTTCAGGGTTACTAGACTCTATGGCTCAAGGTGAAATTGAGGCTGTAGTTGGTCATGAAATGAGTCATGTTGCTAACGGCGATATGGTTACACTAACCTTGATTCAAGGAGTAGTAAATACTTTTGTAGTGTTTTTATCTCGAATTGTTGGACATGTCGTTGATCGCGTTATCTTAAAAAATGAGCGTGGATACGGTATTGGTTATTACATAACTGTAATCTTTGCACAAGTTATTCTTTCTATTCTTGCTGCTATTATTGTAATGTATTTCTCTAGAAAACGTGAATTCATAGCTGATACTGGTGGTGCTGATTTAGCCGGACATCAAAACATGATTAATGCACTTAAACGTTTAGCACAAAGAGAGCCAGAAGCATTACCTGAACAATTAGCTGCTTTTGGTATTGGAGAAAAACCTAAAAAAGGATTTATGCACTTGTGGTCTTCACATCCGCCATTAGAAGATCGTATTGAAGCACTAGAAAAGCGTGCGGCACTTCGGTCAAAATAAGCAATACATACTTACTTATGGCAATTGACATTAAATCCAATAATGAAATAGAAAAAATGCGTGCAGCTGGACGCCTAGCAGCAGATGTAATTGATATGATTGGACCATACGTTAAGGCAGGTATTAGCACTGAAGAGCTTGATAAAATTTGTCATAACTATATTGTTGATGTGCAAAAGGCAGTGCCCGCTCCACTTAACTATCATGGCTTTCCAAAATCTATCTGCACTAGCATCAATAATGTTGTTTGCCACGGCATACCAGGGGATAAAAAACTCAAAAAAGGTGATATTGTTAATATTGATATTACAGTAATTAAAGATGGATTTCATGGTGATACTTCCAAAATGTTTATTATTGGCAAGGCAAATATCAAAGCTCAGCGTATTTGTCGTATCGCCCAAGAGTGCTTATATATTGGTATTAAAAAAGTAAAACCTGGAGTAAGGTTAGGAGAAGTTGGTAAAGCCATTGGCGCACACGCCGATAAAAACAACTGTTCAGTTGTGCACGATTATTGTGGACATGGTATTGGTCGCAATTTTCACGCTGAGCCGCAAGTTGTGCACTATGACGATGGTAAATTAAATAGTGGCCCAATTTTAGAAGCGGGAATGACTTTTACTATTGAGCCTATGGTTAATATAGGTGGTTATGAGGTAGCAACATCTAGGGTTGATGGCTGGACAGTTACAACTAAAGATCGTTCACTTTCTGCACAATGGGAACATACCATTTTAGTAACCAAAGATGGTTATGAAATCCTTACTCTTAGAGAAGAAGAGACAGTCTAAACTTAGCACTGCTTGTGCTAAAATACAAGTTTTTTATTGTCTAACTATTAAGCATTGAAAAACCTAAGAAATTACTTTATCTCTGGACTTCTTTTTTGGATTCCATTAGGCCTTAGTATTGTTGTTATTAAGTTCTTTTTAGAGATGGTTAATAACATCGTTCCTACAAAGTACCTTCCAGAAGCTATGTTTGATTTACATGCGGCCATACCTGGGTCTGGAATTATCTGGGTAATTCTAATTATGCTAATAACTGGAGCCATAGTCAACAACTTTATTGGTAGAAAGTTATTACAACTTTGGGAAAAACTACTCAATAAAATTCCAGGCTTTAGAGGTATCTATAAAGCACTAAAACAACTATCAGACACTGTTTTAAGTCCATCTAGCGAAAGCTTTAAAAAAGCTCTACTGGTCGAATATCCACGCAAAGGTATGTGGACCATAGCTTTTCAAACTGGAAATTATCGTGGCGAGATTGAAAAGAAAGTCGGTCAAGAATTAATCAATATCTACGTACCGACAACACCAAACCCCACTTCTGGATTCTTCATTATGCTGCCAAAGGATGATGTAATTGAACTAGATATGAGTGTAGATGAAGCATTTAAACTTATTGTTTCAACTGGCGTTGTAACGCCTAATTAATCCAATATATACAAGGACAAAACTATGAGAACGCATTATTGTGGCGAGCTAAATAAAGACAATATTAATCAAACAACTGAGATTTGTGGATGGGTAAATCGCAGACGTGACCATGGTGGCGTTATCTTTCTAGATATGCGTGATAAGCGTGGAATTGTACAAGTAGTAATAAATCCAGATAATTCTGACTTCGCTTTAGCAGAAACCATTCGTAACGAATTTGTACTAAAGATTACTGGCAATGTTATAGCTAGAGATGACAGCCTAATCAACCCAAAACTAGCAACTGGTGAAATTGAAATAGTTGCTCAAACTATTGAAATCTTAAATGCATCAAAGCCTACACCTTTTCAAATTGGAGCTAGTGATACTTCTGAAGAGGTTCGCCTTAAATACAGATACTTGGATTTACGTAGCAATGAGATGCAAAATCGCTTGCGTTTACGCTCTAAAGTAACTCACTATATGCGCGAATTTATGGATAAAAATGACTTTTTGGATATTGAAACGCCATTTTTAACCAAAGCAACTCCAGAGGGAGCACGTGATTATTTAGTACCATCAAGAACACATCCTGGTGAATTCTTTGCGTTGCCACAATCTCCTCAGCTATTTAAGCAATTACTAATGATGTCTGGATTTGAACGTTATTATCAAATTGTTAAATGTTTCAGAGATGAAGATTTACGTGCAGATCGCCAACCAGAATTTACCCAATTAGATGTTGAAACTTCATTTATGAATGAAGATGAAATTATGCAAATGATGGAGGAGATGACTAGAGGGATGTTCAAATCAGCCATAAACGTTAATCTTGGTGATAAATTCCCAAGTATTACTTATGCTAATGCAATGAGTTTGTACGGTGTTGATCGACCAGATATGCGTATTCCAATGCAAATGGTAGATATAAATGAGCTTATGCAAGGTGTGGACTTTAAAGTATTTTCAGGTCCAGCAAGTGCAGATGATTCTCGTGTAGCAGCACTTAAGGTTACAGGCGGTGCATCAATTAGTCGTAAAAACATTGATAAATACACTAAATATGTAAGTATTTATGGCGCCAAAGGTCTTGCTTATATTAAGCTTAATGAAGATGGCCCGGCATCACCAATCTTGAAATTCTTAGGCGATGAGGTAACTGCTAAGGTTATCGAAATGACAGATGCAAAAACTGGAGATATTATATTCTTTGGTGCTGATAAAACCAAGATCGTTAATGAAGCATTAGGTAATTTACGTGAACAATTAGCAAAAGATTTAGACCTGTTTGATAAAGAATGGGCGCCAATTTGGGTTGTTGACTTCCCAATGTTTGAGGCTAATGATGATGGATCGTTAAACGCAATTCACCATCCGTTTACAGCTCCAAATGTTGATGCAGAAACACTAGAACAAACAGCTTCTACGGCTTTATCTAGAGCTTATGATTTAGTTATTAATGGCTCAGAAGTTGGTGGTGGCTCGATTAGAATTCATCAAGTTGAAATGCAACAAAGAGTATTAAGATTATTAGGCATTAGCGATGAAGAAGCGCAAGATAAGTTTGGATTCTTACTAAATGCATTAGAATATGGCTGCCCTCCTCATGGTGGTATGGCGTTTGGTCTAGACCGTTTAGTTATGATTATGACTAATTCAGATTCTATTCGTGATGTGATTGCATTTCCTAAAACTCAAACTGCAGCATGCTTATTAACTGATGCTCCAGCAAGTGTGCCTAGAAAACTATTGCGTGAGTTAAGTGTGCAAGTGAGCTTGCCAGAAAAAGACTAATACCAGTGTTATCTATTCAAGAACAAATAAAGTCTGAACTAAAAAAGCAAAATGCAATTCTAGTAGCACACTACTACGTCAGCCCTGAGTTGCAAACTTTAGCTGAAGAGACGGGTGGAATTGTGTCTGATTCATTAGAAATGGCTCGCTTTGGAAAAAATTCCAAGGCACAAACTATTGTTGTTGCTGGAGTGAAATTTATGGGGGAGACGGCAAAAATCCTTTCTCCAGAAAAAACCATACTTGTGCTTGATACAAGCGCAACATGCTCTTTGGATGAGGACTGCCCAATTAAAGAGTTCTCTGAATTTTGCGATCAACATCCAGACAGAGTAGTTGTGGTTTACGCCAACACATCAGCTGCTGTAAAAGCGCGTGCTGACTGGGTTGTAACCTCTGGAAGCGCACTTAGTGTGGTTAAGCATCTTAAAGATCAGGGTAAGAAAATTCTATGGGCTCCAGATAAACATTTGGGAAACTATGTTCAAAGCCAAACTAATGCAGATATGCTACTTTGGCAGGGCTCTTGTGTTGTGCATGAAAGATTTAAAGCAGATGCGATTATTGCATTAAAACAAAAATATTCAAATGCAGCGGTTCTTGTACATCCAGAATCTCCAAAAGAGGTTGTTGACCTAGCAGATGTTGTTGGCTCAACTACAGCTCTTATAAATGCAGTTAAAGACAGAGATGAGCAAGAATTCATTATAGCTACAGATAATGGCATATTCCATAAAATGCGTGAAGTTGCACCAGGTAAAAAACTTATTGAAGCCCCAACTATGGGAGAAGGTGCAGATTGTGAATCTTGTGCACATTGTGAGTGGATGGCAATGAATAATTTAGATAATTGTCTTGATACTTTAAAAAACAAAAATAATGAAATAATTATTGACAGTTCAATCAATCAAGAGGCACAAAACTCTATTCAAAAATTACTCGACTTTACCTCATAAAAGGTAAAATTCAATTCCATATTCACCGGAGAAGATACAATGGCAGGACATAGTAAATGGCACAATATACAACATCGTAAAGGTGCCCAAGATGCCAAGCGTGGAAAAATATTCACCAAGCTTATCAAAGAGATAGTAATTGCTGCTAAAACTGGTGGAGGTGTTATAGAAAACAACCCGTCATTACGCATGGTAATAGACAAAGCTCTTGCTGCAAACATGAAACGCGATACCATTGAAAGTGCGGTTAAACGAGGCAGTGGAGATCTTGACGGAGAGAACTATGATGAAGTACGTTATGAAGGCTATGGATTAGGTGGAACCGCTATTATGGTTGATACTTTAACAGATAATCGTAATCGCACCGTTGCTGATGTGCGTCATGCATTTTCAAAACACGGTGGTAATCTTGGCACTGACGGATCGGTATCTTATTTGTTTACTAAACAGGGTTTTATTAATTTTGAATCTGGAGATGAAGACCAAATTATGGAAATTGCACTTGATAGTGGTGCCGAAGATGTAATTTCCAATGAAGATGGATCAATTGATGTGGTTACTGCACCTGAGGATTTTTTTACTGTTAAAGATGCACTAAGTACAGCCGGATTAGAGGCAACTCATGCTCAGGTAACTATGGAGCCATCTACTCGTGTTGAATTAAATATTCAAGATGCAGAAAAATTTATGAAACTAATTGACCGCCTAGAGGACTTAGATGATGCGCAAGAGGTGTATCACAATGCTGATATTTCTGACGAGGTAATGGCACAACTATGATCCATATTCACCAAGGTATTAGTGCATTAGGCGACTTTAAAAGCAAAGCATTACAAAAAAAAGTAAGCAAAGTTCAATCAAACTTAACACTAGTTGGTGCTGAATTTATTCATTTTGCTGATCTAAACAGCCCTCTAAATGACGAACAAACTCAACATCTAAATAAACTACTGACTTACACAGATGATATTAATGTTAGCCAAGCAAAATCTAGCGTTATTATCACCCCTAGACTAGGAACAATATCCCCATGGTCTTCTAAAGCAACAGATATTGTACATTTATGCGATATTGATCAGATTAATCATATTGAGCGCGGCATAATTTATCATTTTGACGATAAAATAACTAACAAAAAAGCATTGTTATCTTGCATAATGGATAAGATGACCGAATCAGAACTTGATTCAATTAATGATGCACATATTATTTTTGATAACTTTGAGCCACAACCCTTTGCAAGTATTGATATTCTAGGCGAAGGAAAAACAGCACTAGAGCGTACTAATGCAGAATTAGGTCTAGCACTATCTAATGGTGAAATTGACTATCTTGTTGATAGCTTTGTCAAATTAAAACGCAATCCAACTGACATCGAACTTATGATGTTTGCTCAGGCAAATTCAGAGCATTGTCGACACAAAATTTTCAATGCTGATTGGACAATTGATGGAATAGAGCAAGCTAAAAGCTTGTTTGCTATGATTCGTAACACTTACCATAAGCACCCAGAGGGCTTACTTAGCGTTTATTCCGATAACTCTGCAGTAATGGAAGGTTATGAGGGTGAGCGTTTTTATGCTCAAAAGAATGGTAAATACACATCCTCAAAAGAACATAGAGCTATTTTGATGAAGGTTGAAACTCACAACCACCCTACTGCTATTGCACCACATCCTGGAGCTGCTACAGGATCTGGAGGTGAAATAAGAGATGAAGGTGCAACTGGGCAAGGATCAAAACCAAAAGTAGGCTTGTGTGGATTTAGTGTATCAAACCTTAAAATTAACAATGCTGAACAGCCTTGGGAGGTTAATTATGGCAAACCTAGTCAAATTGTTTCGGCTTTAGATATTATGCTTGAAGGTCCAATTGGTGCCGCAGCATTTAATAATGAATTTGGACGACCAAATACACTTGGATACTTCAGAACTTACGAGCAACAAACCCCAGATGGAGATGTTAGAGGTTATCACAAACCAATCATGCTAGCAGGCGGATTGGGGCATATTCAACAACAACATATTGAAAAAGGCAACATCCCTGCAGGTAGTAAGATTATAGTACTAGGTGGTCCTGCTATGCTTATCGGTCTAGGCGGTGGAGCAGCGTCATCAATTAAAAGTGGTGAACAAAGTGAGGACTTAGATTTTGCCTCAGTTCAGCGTGCTAACCCTGAAATGCAAAGACGTGCTCAAGAGGTTATTGATCACTGTGCAAATATGGGTAATGACAACCCAATCATATCAATTCATGATATCGGCGCTGGAGGCTTATCCAATGGACTTCCAGAATTGGTTAATGATTCTGGCAAAGGCGCTAAATTTGAATTACGTGCCATTCCTAACGATGACAATAAAATGTCGCCACTTGAAATATGGTGTAACGAATCACAAGAGCGCTATGTTTTAGCCATTGCCCAATCAAGTTTAGATACTTTTACTGATATCTGTACACGTGAGCGTGCACCATTTGCAGTTCTAGGCGAGTCAACCAAAGAACAAGAATTAATACTTAGCGATGAACTTTTTAAAAACAACCCGATAGATATGCCGATGGAGGTGCTTTTAGGCAACCCACCAAAAACAAGTATTAACGCCTTAACTAGCAATATCAATCTAAACCAATTAGACACCAATAATATCAATATTAAAGATGCGATTAAGCGCATACTACAACTACCAACGGTTGCAAGTAAAAACTTCTTAATCACAATTGGTGATAGAAGTGTAACTGGCATGGTTGCAAGGGATCAATTTGTTGGCCCTTGGCAGGTTCCAGTAGCAGATTGTGCCATCTCTATTTCTGATTATGCAGGATATAAAGGTGAGATTATGTCACTTGGTGAGAGAACACCGTTGGCATTGTGTGATGCTAATGCCGCTGCTAGAATGACTATTGGTGAGGCTCTTACTAATATGCTAGGTGGATATGTTGAAGACATTCACCATATTAGTCTAAGTGCTAACTGGATGAGCGCTAGTGGACATATTGGAGAAGACGCTAAATTATTTGAAGCTGTTAAAGCTGTGGGTATGGATTTATGTCCTGAATTGGGATTAACAGTTCCAGTTGGAAAAGACTCAATGAGTATGAAAAGCTCATGGGACGAAAATGGTGAAGATAAATCTGTAACCGCTCCACTGTCTCTTATTATTACAGCATTCTCAAAAACACCTGATGTTCGCCTACAACAAACCCCGCTATTAGATACTGACTCTGAGTCTGAGCTATTGCTAATTGACTTGGGCTTTGGTCAAGATAGAATGGGTGGATCGTGTTTGGCACAAGTTTATAACCAAGTTGGTGATATTACGCCAAACCTTGATGATAGTGCTGTATTTAAATCATTCTTTACCACTATCAACCAACTTAACAAAGATGGTTTAATTAGTGCTTATCATGATCGTAGTGATGGGGGTGTTATTACAACACTGCTTGAAATGGCCTTTACCTCTCACTGTGGTTTAGATATTACTACAGATGCTAGTATTGAAAATTTATTTAATGAAGAGCTTGGTTGCATTGTTCAGGTTAAGACGAAAAATAAACAAGCGGTTAACAATGCTTTGGATGCCGCAGGGCTTGGTTCATGCACCAGATCGATTGCAACAGTTAACAACTCAGACACTATTAAAATCATATCCAATGGTGAGACGGTTTATTCACAATCGCGTGCTGAATTACACACACTTTGGTCATCAACTTCATATGAAATTGCCAAATTACGTGACAATCCAGATTGTGCACAACAAGAATTTGAAGCAATTAGCCAATCCACTGCCGGCATCAAATCTGATTTAAGCTTTAATGTTGATCACTCAATAATCACGCCTTATATCAAAACCAATGTTAAGCCAAAAATTGCCATATTGCGAGAGCAAGGGGTCAATGGCCAAGTTGAAATGGGTGCTGCCTTTGATAAGGCTGAATTTGACGCCATTGATGTACATATGAGTGACATTCTCTCGGGTCGATTATCTTTGGATGAATTCAAAGGTTTGGTGGCTTGTGGCGGCTTTTCATACGGTGATGTACTAGGTGCCGGACGAGGCTGGGCGAGCTCTATTCTTTACAATGCTAGAGCCAAAGATGAGTTTGAAACTTTCTTTAACCGTGAAGATAGCTTTGCTCTAGGTGTTTGTAATGGCTGTCAGATGATTTCAAACCTAAGTGAAATTATCCCTGGCGCACAAAATTGGCCAAGCTTTAATCGCAATATATCAGAGCAATTCGAAGCACGCTTCTCTAGTGTTAAAATTGGTAAGTCGAAGTCAATCTTCTTAAAAGATATGACAGGTTCAACAATGCCAATTGCCATTGCACATGGCGAAGGCAGGGCTGTATTTAATCACGCTAATGCAACTAACATTGCTCTACAATATGTTGATCATACTGGAGACGTTACTCAAGACTATCCACACAATCCAAATGGATCCGAACAAGGTGTGGCTGGTGTTAGCAATGATTCTGGACAAGTAACAATTATGATGCCACATCCTGAACGCGTATTTAGAGCGATACAACTTTCCCATGGTCCAAAAGATTGGACTGAGCGTAGCCCATGGATGCGTATGTTTGAAAATGCTAGAACTTGGGTTGATTAATTAACAATTAGTAAAAAAGTAGAACAATGAGTAGCTAAGGGCAATGCCTTATCTGGCTATGTTTAATTCTCTATCTATTTTGACTTATGCGCCGCACAAAATACTTCTCAAACTCAACTAAAAATAACACCGAGGAGGAGACAAGCAGAATGCGTAGCCATATACTAAAATCGATTGATGTGGTGCCAAATAAGATCTGCATTGGCTCAAGGTAGGTAAAAGCAAGCTGGAATATAATAAGCAGGCCAATGGCAATCAACACATAACGGTTGCCTGTTAATCCTTCCCAGTTGAACACTGATGCTGTGATATAACGAGAGTTAAATAAATAAAAGATCTCAAACATAACTAATGTATTTACAGCTACAGTTCGCGCATGCTCGATAGTAGAGCCTTGCTCCATCTCCAACAAAAAAAGCCCAAATGTTCCACCCATTAGAATAATTGAGACAAATATAACTCGCCAAACAAGATGTGATGTAAGTATCGAATCATGGGCATTACGTGGCAGGCGTCGCATTACATCCTGTTCGGACGGCTCAAATGCCAGTGACAGTGCTAATGTAACGGCCGTTACCATATTAACCCATAGTATCTGTACTGGAGTTAACGGCAGCTGATGAAAGCCAAATAGAATGGCAGTAATAATAATTAAGGCCTCCCCTCCATTGGTAGGTAGAATAAAGAGTATGGCTTTCTTGAGGTTATCATAAACAGTGCGACCCTCTTCCACTGCATGGGTAATTGATGCAAAATTATCATCAACCAATACCATTTCTGCAGCCTCCTTGGCAGCTTCCGTTCCATTTAAACCCATAGCTGTGCCTACATCGGCACGTTTTAATGCTGGAGCATCATTTACACCATCTCCCGTCATAGCTACAATCAAACCATGTTCCTGCATCAGACTAACTAAAAGCAACTTGTGTTTTGGATTTACACGAGCATAGACGTCAACATTTTGCACTCGTTGATACAATTCATCCTTACTCATTGATTCAAGCTCTTGTCCAGTAAGCACATCATCGGCATTAACTAGTTTCAGTTGCCGGGCAATAGCGCGTGCTGTAGCGCCGTGATCACCGGTAATCATCTTCACCCTGATACCTGCCTTATTGCAAACTTGTACCGCCTCAATAGCCTCCTCACGAGGTGGATCTATCAAGCCAAACATACCAAGCAAAATCAAGTCACTTTCTACATCACTGAACTTTAACTCCACCTGTTCATATTTTACTTTCTTAAAGGCAATTGCCAATACCCTCTGACCATGCTGTGCCATTTCTTCAATACAGTTCAACCAGTAGTTTTGATCCAGAGGACGATCTCCATCATCACTCCTTTGACGAGTACACATCTCCAATACATGCTCAGGCGCCCCTTTGAGAAAGATAAAGGCATCTCCGGTATGGCTGTGGTGAAGTGTGGCCATAAAACGATGCTCTGAATCAAAAGGTATTAGATCAGTTCGTGGATATTGCCCCCCTTCATCCTTAATATTCAACTCAGCCTTTAAGCCTGCCACCAACAACGCTCCCTCCATTGGATCACCATAGATAATCCATTTGCCATTTTTTTGCTCTAGAGACGCATCATTACAAAGTATCGAGGCTCGAACCATCTCTAGCAAAATAGGGAATTCTCCTGGGATAACATCCTTGTTTGACAGAGATATTGCACCGTGTGGATTGTATCCTGTACCACTCAAATCAAACAAATTATTGTTGGTTGCGATCGTACGCACGGTCATTTCATTGCGAGTAAGGGTGCCGGTTTTGTCTGAACAAATCACCGACACCGCACCCAAGGTTTCGACTGCAGGTAATCTACGAATAATAGCATTACGCCGTGTCATACGCTGTACACCGATAGCTAACGTGATAGTCATAATTGCGGGCAACCCCTCGGGAATAGCAGCCACCGCAAGGCTTACGGCGGCAAGAAACATTTCAACAACCGCATAATCTCGAACCAGTAAGCCAAACGTGAAGGTAATAATAGCAATAGCAAGAATTACAGCCGTAAGCCAACGGCCAAACTGGGCCATTTGACGTAACAATGGGGTTGTTACCAACTCTACTTCGGATACTAGTGTACTTATGCAACCAATCTCAGTTTGTGCGCCTGTCGCTACAACCACACCACCCCCTTGACCATGAGTAACAAGGGTTCCCGAATAAGCCATACAGTTGCGATCGCCGATCGCGACTTCCTGTTTGACAGGCTCGGTGGCCTTTTCTACCGCCATAGACTCACCTGTCAGTACAGATTCCTGAATTTGAAGCCCCTTGACACGAAACAACCGCAAGTCTGCCGGCACCTTGTCACCTGATTGCAACAGAACGATATCACCGGGCACCAACTCTTCAGACTGGATTTTCACTTGCCGACCATCACGTATGACCATAGCGTTTGGCGAAAGCATTTGGCGTATTGCTCTTAATGCATTTTCGGCCTTACCTTCCTGAACAAACCCAATCACTGCATTAAGAAAAACCACACCAAAGATTACACCAGAATCCACTAAATGCCCTAACACACTTGTGACAATACCTGCGGCAACCAATACATATATCAATAAATTATGAAACTGGTATAAAAACCGCACTAGTGGTCCGCGCACCTTTGACTCAGGAATACGATTTGGCCCATACTTAGTAAGTAGATTACTTATCTCTTCCTCTGATAGTCCGTTCAAAGTTGTTTTAAGTAATTCAAGAACTATTTTTGTGCTTTTAGTATGCCAATTTTCAGATGGAAAAGTCTTCGCGTTTGGCCGACTATCTAAACTTTTAAATACTCCAAGTGGCTGACGTATTACTACAACGCCCACTACTGCCAAAATAACCAACACAGCAAGGATAATTGGCCATTGAGTAACCACGATATCAAACCCCCATGTAAGATCACTATTCATATAGATGCCTTTTTCTTAACTTGCGCTCAACCCTTACAGTGCATAATTATCTATTATTCACCAAAATCATGCTACGAATCCAAGTATTGACTTAAAAAGCTTTTTTAACAAAAAATAGATAAAAAAACCATTAAAACGGCTGGTTTTATGCCTAAATAGGTATTACTTACTCATAATTAGTAAAAATTTAGGAAATTTCAATAATGAATCATTTTTCGGGTTAAATAGCAACTATGAATTACCAATTGATTCGCTCAAAACGCAAAACACTAAGCCTGCAGATTAACAACAATGCTGAGCTTGTTGTGCGTGCGCCAAATCGATTATCTGTAGAAAAAATAGAGCAATTTATTGATAAAAAACATGACTGGATTAATAAAAAATCAGAATCTATTCAATCAAAAAAAATTCAAAAAACTAGTTACATAGAGGGTGAAAAGTTTTTATATTTAGGCAATAGATACCCACTAAACATTAACAGCAAAAACCCAAAAAAACTGGCTTTTAATGGAAATACATTTAGCCTTCACTCGGGCGGAAAAGAAGAGTTTTTGGCTTGGTATAAAGCTGCCTTCAAAAAGATCGCTCTACCACGTCTTGAGTATTATGCAAAAAATCATAAATTTAATTACAATCAAGTAAGGCTAAAATCTCAAAAAACTCTATGGGGCTCTTGCAGTGGTTCGAATAATATTAATTTAAACTATCTATTAATTTGCGCACCCATTGCCGTGGTTGACTACGTTATTGTGCATGAGCTATGCCACACAGTTCATAAAAATCATTCAAAGGATTTTTGGAGCCTGGTTGAGAAAATATTACCAAACTACAAAACCAACAAAAGCTGGCTTAAAGATAATGGTTATAAGCTTCATAACTTATAACCATTGTGTTATTTAAAACTACTTATTATTAAACTTCTCTGTAGCCGCTTCCATTTCACCTTTTAGAGTGCCCATTTCAGCCATTTCTACAATAATATCTCCGCCGCCCATAAGCTCAGAATTAAAATAAATTTGTGGAAATGTTGGCCAATCTGCAAATTCTGGCAGTCTTTGAAAAACTTCTTGATCCTCAAAAATATTAACATAAGCAAATTCAACCCCTGTTGAGGCTAGTGTTTGTGCTGCTTTAGCAGAAAAACCACATTGTGGGAATTGCGGTGTGCCTTTCATATAAATTACGATCGCTGCACTGTCCACTTGTTGCTGAATTCTTTCCATTGCGTCCATTTTATTAGTGTTCCTTTAATATTTAAAATTTCTGAGTATTTTACTCATATATTTTATCTTTTACAAGGATTTATTCTTTGATAGCTTGTGATATTGTATATTTTTGACCTTGTTTAAGTTTTTTATAATTACCAAAAACTGACTTAAAATTATCCTTAATAAAATTACGTAAACCATTAATGGTAACAAATGTAATCTTACCTCCAGGTTTTAATGAATCATAAGCATCATACAAAATAATACTAAGCTGCTCCCTACCAACCTTGGCTGGAACATTGGATAATATTTGGTCAAAGTAATTGTTTTTATTTACACTCAAAAAAGCATCAGATAAGTATGCCTTTGCATTGCTAATGTTATTAAGCTTAGCATTATTATTAGATAATTCAACTGCAATAAAATCCTTATCCACCATATGCACCTCACCATTAGGACAAGATTTAGCAACAGCAAGTCCAATAGGGCCATAACCACAGCCTAGGTCAAGACACTTATCATCCTTAGAGATATCTAGATACTGCATAAATAGCTTAGTACCATCGTCAATAGACCTTGGACTAAAAACACCCCATCTGGTTTTTAAAATTAAATCATGGTTAAGCAGATTTGTTTTAACAGTCAAGTCTTGCTTAAGGCCCGGAATATCATCTCTTACAAACATACACGACATATTATACATAAGGGTAATAGTTACTACTCTGATGATAAAATAAGTGGGATGAATAGACCAGAATTACTTTCTCCCGCTGGAAGTCTTAAGAATATGCGCTATGCTTATGCTTATGGTGCCGATGCTGTTTATGCAGGGCAACCAAGATATAGCCTTAGAGTTCGCAACAATTCATTTGATTTTGAAACACTTAAACAAGGCATTAATGAAGCACATGAAAATGATAAAAAATTCTTTGTAGCTTCAAATATCATTCCGCACAACTCCAAAATCAAAACCTATATGGATGATATTGAGCCAGTAGTTCAACTCAATCCAGACGCATTAATTATGGCTGATCCAGGTCTAATTATGATGGTTAAGGAAAAGTTTCCAGATCAGGTTATACATCTTTCTGTTCAAGCCAACACCATTAATTATGCAACAGTTAAATTCTGGGAAAGTGCTGGAATTAGCCGTATTATTCTCTCAAGAGAATTATCACTTGATGAGATTAAAGAGATACGTCAAGAATGTCCAGATATAGAGCTTGAGGTGTTTGTACACGGCGCTCTTTGTATTGCTTACTCTGGCAGGTGTCTATTGTCAGGTTATTTTAATCATCGTGACCCTAACCAAGGCTCGTGCACCAATTCTTGTCGCTGGAAGTATGATGTAAAAGAGGCAGAAGAAACACTTGAGGGCGACATTAAAGCTGTTGAAATAAAAACTCCAGAAGATCAAGTTGTACTTTTAGAAGAGGAGGGTCGTCCGGGTGAGTTAATGCCAGCTTTTGAGGATGAACACGGCACTTACATTATGAACTCTAAAGATTTAAGAGCTATTGAGCATGTACATACGCTAACATCTATGGGTATTGATTCATTAAAAATAGAGGGGCGTACAAAATCCCACTATTATGCAGCTCGCACAGCCCAAGTGTATAAACAAGCTATTGACGATGCTATGGCAGGACGTGAATTTAATGCTCAGTCCTTTGGAGTGTTAGAAAATTTAGCAAATAGAGGCTATACTGATGGATTCTATCGTCGCCATCAACCAGAAGAATTACAAACTTACTTTGATAATTACTCTCGTTCCAATAAGCAGCAAGTAGTTGGTGAGATACTAGACTACAAAGAAGGCAAGGCATTTATTGAGGCTAAAAATAAATTTAGCGTTGGCGACTCTATTGAAGTTATCTTGCCTGATGGGTGTTTCAATACTACAGTTGAATCTATGGTAACACAATACAATGAAGAGCTAGATGTAGCCAAAGGTAGTGGCTATAAAGTGTGGATACCTATGCGAGAAATAAAACCAGAGCTTGGTTTTATTGCTAGAAATTTTGATGAGAAGATTAAAATCAAAAATAAAAACATACAAAAAGATCCAAAACAAAAAATCAGACGCCCCTCTTGGTAATAAATAACTTTGCTATTACAAGTATAATACTGTCTTTTAAGCTAGATATTACTACGTGCTAGATTCAATAAAATCTCCTGCAGATATTAAACAACTAGATATTGATCAATTACAATCATTGGCGGATGAAATTCGCACGTTTTTAATCAGTAATGTGCAAAAAACAGGTGGTCATTTAGCCCCAAATCTAGGTACAGTTGAAATTAGTATAGCTATGCATTATGTGTTTAATACTCCGCATGATAGCATTATATTTGATGTTGGACATCAAGCCTATACACACAAGATTCTGACTGGAAGATTGGACAAAATGAGTACACTACGTCAAAAAGGCGGATTGTCTGGGTTCACCAAGAGAAGTGAAAGTGAGCATGATAGCTTTGGAACTGGTCATTCTTCAACCTCAATAAGTGGAGCCCTTGGTATAGCAATTGCCAATAGTATTAACAATAGTGATGATAAGTCTATAGCAATTATTGGCGATGGCGCTCTTACTGGTGGAATGTCATTTGAGGCACTTAATCATGCTGGAGATAGTGATGCCGATTTATTAATTATCTTAAATGATAATGATATGTCTATATCAAAAAATGTTGGGGCAATGAATAAATACCTTACCAAACTAATGTCTGGCAAGGCTTATTCAACTGTAAAAACACGATCTTTAAAACTACTTGAGAATGTTCCACTTATTCATGAATTTGCTAGGCGCTCTGAAGAACACCTAAAAGGTATGATTCTTCCAGGTACTTTATTCGAAGAATTAGGTGTGGATTACTTTGGTCCAATTGATGGGCACGATCTACCACTACTTATAAAAACACTACAAAACCTAAAATCACAAAATAAACCGCGTTTATTACATATTATTACTAAAAAAGGTTATGGCTTAGAAACTGCTGAGAATGATCCTTGCAAATTCCACGGTATTTCTCCCGCTAATTCCAATTCAACTGATCTGCCAAGTTATAGCGATGTATTTGGCAAATGGCTACTTGATAATGCGGAAAAAAATAAAGACTTAATGGCAATAACACCAGCAATGTGTACTGGATCTGGAATGAGTGAATTTGAAGATAAATTCCCAGAGCAATATTTTGATGTTGGTATTGCTGAACAACACGCTATCACCTTTGCAGGTGGGTTGGCAACAAAAGGTTTAAAGCCAATTGTTTCAATTTACTCCACATTTTTACAACGTGGATATGACCAACTTATACACGATATTGCCCTACAAGATCTTAATGTGATGTTTGCAATTGATAGAGCTGGACTTGTGGGGAGTGACGGTGCTACACATGCTGGAAGCTTTGATCTTAGTTTTTTACGCTGTATTCCTAACTTAACCATTATGGCGCCTAGCAATTCTAAACAGATGTATCAAATGCTTAATAGTGCGTTTTTAAATGATGGATTAATGTGTGTACGCTACCCTAGAGGACTCTCAGATATTAAAGATTACACTAGTGATAAAACAATTGAAATTGGTAAAGCCGAGATAGTGCTTGACGGTAAAGATATGGCTATATTTGCTTTTGGAACAATGCTAAATAGTGCAATCAAAGCTGGAAAAGAACTAGGCGCAACTGTTGTTGATATGCGCTTTGTCAAACCACTTGATGAAGAGTTAGTTATAAAGTTAGCAAATTCACATTCGAATTTAATATCTATTGAAGATAATGCTATTAAAGGTGGGGCTGGAAGCGCTATTAGTGAACTACTACACCAGCAAAATATTAATACGCCTCTACATATTCTGGGTTTGCCTGATGAGTTTACCGAGCAAGGATCTCAACAAGAATTGTATGATCTGTACTCTCTAAATTCCCGAGGAATTATTAACGCAGCATCATGAAAAAACTGCTTAAAAAACATGCGCCTCATCCAGATAAAATAAAAAATCATAAACACCTAGGCTGGTTAAATAAACATTTACACGATTCAAGTTTGTGGAACTTTAATCGCAAATCAGTTTCCAAGGCTTTTGCTGTTGGGCTTTTTTGTGCTTTTATTCCAGTGCCTTTTCAAATGTTATTAGCAGCTCCTGGAGCTGTAATATTTTCTGCAAACTTACCTTTATCAATCGCACTAGTATGGATAACTAACCCAATAACTATGCCGCCAATATTTTACGGATGTTACAAACTTGGATCCTGGATTTTAGGAACATCTATAGAGCAAGATTTTGTTATGTCTTCAGAATATATTTGGCAAGTGTTTGATGTGATTTGGCAGCCATTTTTGTTGGGGTGTTTTGTTGCATCAACAATTAGCTCAATTACTGGATACTTCTTAATACAATCAATTTATCGACTTAAAGTCTATAAAAGAGTTAAATCTCGTTAAGCTTTGCTCTTATTTGAGCCTCAAGCTCATCTACCAGCTTGTCATTATCAATTTTAGAGTGTGTGTTGCCATCAATATACAAAAGGTTTGGGTCTCCACCAGTAAGACCAACAGAGACCGCTTTTGCCTCGCCAGGGCCATTAACAACACAACCAATAACCGCTGCATCTATTGGCTGGGTTATATCTTCAAGACGAGACTCAAGCTCATTTACTACTGAAATTACATCAAATTTTTGTCTGGAGCATGATGGGCAGGCAATCAAATTAACGCCTTTTTGACGTAAATTTAGTGATTTTAAAATATCAAAACCTACGCGCACCTCATCAACTGGATCAGAAGCGAGAGATACACGAATTGTATCGCCTATGCCTTCTGAGAGCAACATACCCAAACCAATAGCCGATTTAACTGTGCCAGACCTAAATGAACCAGCCTCAGTAATACCTAAATGTAGTGGATTATTAATTTGTGAAGCTAGCTGCTTATAAGCAAATACAGTCATAAATATTTCACTAGCTTTAAGAGAAATTTTAAAATTATTAAAATTTAACTTATCCAAAATGTCAATATGCCTAAATGCCGATTCAACCATAGCCTCTGGCGTTGGCTCAGTGTATTTTTTTTGTAAATCTTTTTCTAAAGATCCAGCATTAACACCTATACGAATTGGGATGTTATGATCCTTAGCACTTGCTACAACCTCACGAACACGATCTTCTCTGCCGATATTACCAGGGTTAATACGCAAACAATCAGCCCCATACTCTGCTACTTTTAGTGCTATTTTGTAATCAAAATGAATATCAGTAATTAAAGGAATATTTGTTTGTTTTTTTATTTCTTTAAATGCCTCAGCAGCTTCCATAGTCGGTATAGATACACGCACAAGATCTGCCCCGGCTTTCTCAATAGATCTTATTTGTTTAAGTGTAGAGTCAACATCAATAGTATTGGTGTTAGTCATGCTCTGCACTGAAATTGGAGCATCACCACCAATAGCAACATCACCTACAAATATCTTTCTAGAATCTCTTCTTTTTATAGTGTGTACTGGTTTCACTATTTACCCTCGCTATAAACCTGAATAACTTCATCAAGCCCTTTTAAATTAACAACAGCATTATCTTCTTCGAATACTAATGAGTCACTAGTATTGATTGTACTTTTGGTCACTATAGCCTCTTCTGGTTTTTCACCTTCAATAATTACTATTAAATTAGAATTATTATTTACAGGGGTGTCTTTTATTTTATCTAAATTGAAATATAAGTATGAAGCAATACCAAGTACGGATAAAAAAATCAGCCATAATTTTGAATTATGCTTTTTTTTCTTTTTTTGCGGATAGTAGTCAATTCCTTCTAGCATTTATTAATTAGATATTTCTTTTGGTTTTGTCTAGAACTTTTCCAGCAAGTTGTCCACAAGCAGCGTCAACATCTTCACCCCTAGTCCTACGAGTCATGGTACGAATACCTGAATTATGCAATATATCTTGAAACCTTTCAATAGCTGAGGATTTTGAAGTTTTGTAATTAGTTTGTGGAAATGGGTTGAATGGTATCAGGTTAACTTTTGAAGATATACCTTTTAGTAATTTTGCTAATTTATTAGCATAATCAACGCTATCGTTAACCCTATCTAACATTACATATTCAAACAATATATGACGCTCCTGATCTCCAGCTTTAAGATAGTTCTTGCAGGCGGCTAACAACTCATTAATTGGATATTTTTCATTAATTGGCACTAGTTCGGAGCGTAATTTATCATCTGGAGCATGAAGAGAGATGGCAAGACTTACATTTGTTCTATCAGCCATACGCAACATAGCTGGAACCACGCCTGAGGTTGATATAGTTACTTTACGCCTGGAAAGACCAAATGCTAGATCATCAAGCAACAAATCACAGGCATCATAAACTGCTTCCTCATTTAACAAAGGCTCTCCCATTCCCATAAACACTACATTAGAAATTCTCTTATTTTGTGAATCTAGATACTTACTAGCAATCAATACTTGAGAAATAATTTCAGCAGTACTTAAGTTGCGATTAAACCCTTGCATACCTGTGGAACAAAACGTACAAGCTAAAGCGCAGCCAACCTGAGATGAGATACAAAGTGTGCCTCGATCTTTCTCTGGAATATACACCATCTCGATATTATTATGCTCACCAAGACCCACTACCCACTTTATCACCCCGTCTGTGGCAAAATTTTGTTTAACAACATTTGGCAGATTAATATTAGCAATAGATTTTAATTTCCCCCTAAGGGTTTTGCTAAGATTAAGCATATTATCAAAATCAAACTCATGCCTCTTATAAATCCACTGCATCAACTGCCTCGTTCTGTATGGCTTTTCACCCATTTGTGAAAAGAACTCATTTAGCTGTTGTTGTGTAAATCCTAAAAGGTTTTTTTTGTCTAACATTCGAAGTATCTTAAACTAAAACAGCGCAGAATAACCGCGCTGTATTAAATAAAAAAATAAAAAATTAACGTGTTCTAGGACAAACTCCTGTATTGCCAAAGAAATATTCTATTTCAATAGCTGCATTTTCTAACGAGTCTGAGCCATGAACAGCATTTTCATCTAGAGAGTCTGCAAAATCAGCACGTATAGTCCCTGATTCAGCCTCTTTAGGGTTGGTTGCTCCCATTATTTCACGGTGCTTAACAACAGCGTTTTCAGCCTCAAGGACTTGAACAATTACTGGTCCTGACGTCATAAAATCCACAAGGTCATTATAAAAAGGTCGGTCTTTATGTACTGCATAAAAGCCACCAGCAAGTTCTTCGTCAAGATGTAACATCTTTGCAGCTACAATTCTAAATCCAGCATCCTCAAAACGAGAATAAATTTTACCGATAACATTTTTTGCAACAGCGTCAGGCTTAATGATTGATAAAGTGCGTTCCATCAGTTTGTCTCCACAATAATAAGATAAAGCGACATTTTATCATAATGATTAAGTTGGGCCGTTAAATACTAATGGTGTTCTTAAGTTTACAAAAAAGGGCATCCAATGGATGCCCTTTTTTTAATTCATAAAGATTCAGTTAGCTATTAACTGCGTCTTTTAAAGCCTTGCCGGCCTTGAATGCTGCTACTTTAGAAGCGGCAATTTGAATTGCAGCACCAGTTTGTGGATTACGACCTGTACGCGCCGCACGATCTCTAACTACAAAAGAGCCAAAGCCTGTAAGTTGTACACCGTCACCACTAGCCATAGCGCTAGAAATAGCGTCTGTAGTAGCATTAAGTGCTCTACCTGCATCTGCCTTAGATAGATTTGCTGCTGATGCAATTGCATCGATTAATTCTGATTTATTCATTTCTTCCCCTGTGTTTTATATATAAAAAAATTTTGTAAAAATTAAAATTATTAATATGTTGAAATATTAGACACAACAGACGCCGCCTTTGGCAAATAATTTTACTCAATTATAATTAAAAAATAACTGTTAAATCAATAAATTTTCAAAAAATTAATATGTGTGATGTATGCAAATTACTATCTATTAACATTTTTTAGCGCTCTTTGCTTATCTCTTTGCCAATCTCTAGATTTAATATCTTGACGCTTATCATGGGACTTTTTACCCTTGGCCACACCAATCTCTAACTTCACCTTACCCTTAGACCAGTAAAGCTTAAGTGGAACAACTGTTGCACCTTTTTGATTAACCTTATCTTTAATGCGATTAATTTCCAGCCTGTGTAATAATAATTTACGAGTTCGAGTTGGATCAGCATTAACATGGGTCGATGCACTCTTAAGTGGGGATACATGGGCTCCAAACAAAAATATTTCATTATTTTTTAAGATAACATAGCTTTCTTTAATTTGCACTTTCTTATCACGCAAACTCTTTACCTCCCAGCCCTCTAAACTTAATCCAGCTTCAAGTGTTTGTTCGATAAAATAGTCATGTCTTGCTTTTTTATTTACAGCAATTGTATTTGAATTAGTTTTTGCTTTTTTGGATTTTTTACCCATAGCTATGCATCATATTTCTAAAAGTGCCATCGTACCCTACTCAGTTGAACAAATGTATCAGCTTGTAAACCAAGTTGACAACTATCCAGAATTTCTTAATTGGTGTGTAGACGCCTCTATTTTAAAGCAAACCGAAAGTCAAATTACAGCCTCAGTAAAGATTAATAAAGGCGCCTTTAACCAGAGTTTCACCACTATTAACAACCTAACAAAAAACAAGAGAATTGATATGCAACTCAAGGATGGGCCATTCAAGAGTTTAAATGGAGCTTGGATTTTTACCAAACTAAATGACTATGCATGTAAAGTTGAGTTAGAATTGGACTTTAACTTTTCATCAAAAATAGTTGATATGGCAATTTCACCTATCTTTACCTCGATTGCCAATTCACAACTTGATGCCTTTGTTTTCCGCGCTAAACAAGTGTATTAGGTGTGATTGTATTATTTAATAAGCCTTTTGGTGTAGTATGCCAATTTAGTGGCGAAGATAAAAACTTATCCAGTTTCATTAATATAAAAAATATATATCCTGCTGGAAGGCTAGATAAAGACTCGGAAGGTTTAGTAATTCTTACCAATAATGGCAAGCTACAGCATAAAATTTCTCATCCTAAATTTGATAAAGAAAAAACATACATAGTGCAAGTGGATGGAAGTATCAACAACGAGGCCATCGATAAACTAACAAAGGGTGTAATTTTAAAAGATGGAAAAACCAAACCCGCAAAAGCTAGAATTATTAACAAACCAGAGTGGGTATGGGAAAGATTGCCACCCATACGCATACGTAAAAACATACCAACCTCTTGGATTGAGCTTAAAATAACCGAAGGTAAAAACCGCCAAGTAAGGCGTATGTGTGCAAATGTTGGCTTCCCAACACTTAGACTTATTAGGTCCCAAGTTGGAGATTGGAAGTTAAATAATACAGAACTTGGATCTTATGAACGTATTTGAACTTGCATATACAGCTTTAATTAATAACTCTATTAAGGAAAAGATAGATCTTGTTACCAAGTTAAATAATTACAAAAACTCAAATCTTCTAGACTATCAAAGTAGTTGCCACATAAAATCAATAGCAGACCCTGGCAGGCCAGAAAAACCAGACTTAGTTAGATTTAAATCAGTACCAAAACGTGATAAATCAGATGTTGGTATGATTAAAACTATTCATGCAATTTGTCATATTGAGTTTAACGCTATTAATTTGGCACTTGATGCAGTATATAGATTTAGAGATATGGAGGATAAATTCTACCAAGACTGGATAAGAGTAGCGTTTGAAGAAGTTCAGCATTTTATATTGATAAATGATTACCTAAATAAGAATAACTATAAATATGGTGATTTTGAAGCTCACAATGGCTTATGGAAAATGACAATAGATACAGATTATGATGTGCTTGCAAGGATGGCATTAGTGCCTAGAGTGCTTGAGGCCAGGGGTTTGGATGCAACACCAAAGATTCAAAAAAGATTTAAAAATTCTAACTTTAAGCCAATGGTTGAAATTCTAGATGTAATATTTAAAGATGAAATTGGTCATGTAAAAATAGGTAACTATTGGTTTAACCGTCTCTGTAAACAAAGAAATTTAGATTCAATGGTAGTATTTGACCAGCTAATAGAAAGGCACATCGGGGAAAAGCTTAGAGGTCCTTTTAATATTGAAGGCAGAAAATTAGCAAATTTTTCGAAAACTGAGCTTGAGTATTTACAAGGCACTTAGCCAATTATCAATAGTCTCCACCAATACTCGCGATGTATCACCTTCTTTATAATAATGATCGGCCTTATCAATAACTATTTGTGCATTTTTCGCATTGCCAGAAATATCCATTAAAGACTTTCTTGACTGGGCGAGTCTTATAACCCCAGGAAAGTCATTCTCTCCAAACACATCTAAAACTGGCACTAACATCTTATCAAGAGGGAACCGCTTAACAATTTTTTGACGATAGTCAGTTGCTCCCATACCAATACCAACATAGGATGAAATTTTATCATCACCAAACTTATCGATATAACTCATAGACATATGCGCACCACAACCATGGGCAATAAGCACAATATTGTCTACACCACGCTGTTTGTAGAAATCAATTGCCGCTTCTATGCGCTCATGGGCGTAGGGGAAAATCGGAACATAATCATAATATTTAGCAGTTTTTTCCAATACTGGCATCTGCAATGAAAGACTATGCCAACCTTTTTCTGCCAAACCAACTCTCACAGGATGGACCACACTAGCCCAATTAGCATGGTAACCACGAGAATGCAAGATAATCACACCACCTTTTGGGCTGTTGGTTTCAGGCTCCATATAAACACTAGAAAACTCCTTATCACCATCAAGATGCAAGTACTCTATTTCACCATCCATTATTGAGTCTTCAATTTCACCTATCATACGAGACTCTCGTTCTAAGTTTGGCCTTGCCTGAGTAAATTCATTAAAGAATTCTTGCAACGAATTTGGATCAAAATCACCAATTTTTGGCAATTCTGGAAATATTGTGGAGTTTGGTAAAAATGCCAAACTAGACTGAAAATATAATGCAATAAATATAAAAAATAACTTATTCAACATACTCTTTATTTAATAATTCGATAGCATGATCGGCATATGGATGATTGTTTTTAGTAGCTCTATTAAACCAATAATATGCTTGCTTTATATCACCCTCTTCCAAAAAAAGTGATGCTAAATTGAACTGAGCATACTCATCTTCTTGCTTGGCGGCATTCATCCACCATTGCTTAGCTTTGATGTCGTCCTTTTTAACGCCTTTACCCTTATAGTAAAGCATTGCTAGCTCGCTCTGTGCATAAGACAATCCTTGATTAGCGGCCTTATTAAACCAATAAAACGCCTTGTTATTATCTTTTTTAGCGCCTAACCCGTGCAAATAACTAAGGCCAATATTATTTTGTGCAGCCATATGATCACCTTCAGCAGCTTTTAACATCCATAAAAATGCGTCATCATTGCGACCCATCTGGGAATAATCATAGCCAATTTGATACCAACGATCAAACCTGGTCTCGGTTTTTGCATGCGCAAAATAGAAACTTAATACAAAAAAAAGGGACGCTACTAACGCCCCTTTCTTAAAACCATAAAACAATTTACTTAACTGTTAGGCCCAACAATTTCCAATCATTCATACCACCACGGTAGTATTTGATTTTGCTTTGCGGGTAACCCATAGTTAACAATGCTTTAATTGCCGCAGGCGACTGACCACACCATGAACCGTTACAGAACAAGTATAGTGTCTTAGCGTTATCAAAGTTTAGTACGCCGTCCATATCTTTCACGCCGAAGTTAGCTGTCAATACATCTACAACAGCCATAGGATCTTTAGCTAATGCCTTAGAGTTAAGCTTAGTAAATGGAACGTTCACTGCGTGTGGGATTGTACCTTTCTTAACCCAGCCCGGTGTACGTGCGTCAACCACCAAGATTGAAGCGTCGCCCCATTCTGCTAAATCGCGTACTGCATGAATCATATCTAACTCAGATACCGTCTCAACTGCTGCAGGTGCGAACGGATGAGTTGGTTGAATACAGAATGGTGGACAAGGACGTGATGTTTTTGCAAACGCAGGATCAACAAGGTTTGAGTTATTTGTATTACGTGAAATACCCGCAATTTCCATAACACCTTTAACGATACCAACAGGCTTACTGGCAGCAATTTCAGCGGCAATCCTTACTTTTTCCTTGTTCGCGTCAGAACAAGAGGTATTCCAGTTCCATGCTGAACCACAAGAAGCCGCTTGAGCGCCAACAGCGAATGTTGATACTACTAGAGCCACTAATAATTTAGTTTTCATAATAATCTCCTAAAATAAAAAGGCACTCAGCTAGTGAGAGTGAGCGCCTTTTAAATCAATTATTTAGTTGTTAAACCTAAAGATTTCCAAGCGTTCATACCACCACGGTAGTACTTAATCTTGTTCTCAGGGTAACCCATAGTCAACAATGCTCTAATTGACGCTGGAGACTGACCACACCATGAACCGTTACAGAACAAGTATAGTGTCTTAGCTTTATCAAAGTTTAGTACGCCGTCCATATCTTTCACGCCAAAGTTATCTGTCAATACATCTACTACAGCCATCGGATCTTTAGCTAATGCCTTAGAGTTAAGCTTAGTAAATGGAACGTTTACTGAATTTGGGATTGTACCTTTCTTAACCCAACCCGGTGTACGTGCGTCAACCACCAAGACTGAAGCATCTTCCCATTCTGCTGAATCGCGTACCGCATGAATTATGTCTAACTCAGAAACTGTGTCAACTGCTGCAGGCGCAAACGGATTAGTTGGTTGAATACAAAATGGTGGGCAAGGACGTGATGTTTTTGCAAACGCAGGGTCGATTGTCGCTGCATTGTCTTGGTTACGTGAAATACCAGCAATGTCCATAACGCCTTTAACGATACCAACAGGTTTAGCTGTTACAGCTGTTGATGCTAATAATGCTACTGATGCAGCGCTTACTACTAATGTTTTAAGTTTCATACTTACTTCTCTCCTCTTTATTTTAAAAAATAACTCTTTATCGAGTTTATTACCTATACCTATAGTCTTCTCAAATGATCAAACTATAAATTCTTTTTTTGATTAATCACAGCTTGGCTCTTCTTCTAAATTGTGATTAGCAAAATAATCCATTACACACTCTTCACGCTCATCATCTTCTTTTTCATCACAAGCGTTCTTTGCAGCATCTCGAATAACTTGTTTTTGCTCATCTGTTGGGTTAGCTCCTAATGGCTTAACACCGTCTTCCGCACTTGCAAAAACATTAAAACTTAATAAAAATCCAAACAATACCGCTAATCTTCTCACTACTCTACCCCCTTTATTGATTGTTGTCAAAAATTATGGTTATACCATCTATGTTAATTATTTGATAGCTTTTTTTAGACTATCTATATATTATAATATTCTAATTTAAATGGAATTATTTTAACAATTCAATACTATCCATAGCTAGATTAGCAAGCTCATCAGCCATCTCATTGCCTTTATCTCCACTATGGCCTTTAACCCAATGCCAATCAACATTGTGATGCATATTCAAAGCATCTAATTGCTGCCACAAATCAACGTTTTTAACAGGTTTCTTGTTAGAGGTTTTCCAGCCTTTAGACTTCCAGGATTTAATCCATTCATTAATACCAGTCATTACATATTTAGAATCAGTAAACAGTTCAATAGAGATGCTACTAGATTTAATTGCCTCTAAAGCTTTAATGGCAGCAGTAAGCTCCATACGATTATTAGTGGTATTTTTTTCACCACCTTTAAGTTTTTTATCATGGTCGCCATAGCGAAGCCACACACCCCAACCACCAATACCTGGATTACCTCTGCAACCACCATCGGTGTAAATAATAATTTTTTCCATTTTATTTATTACTATCCAAATTAATTTGCAACCAATACTCAAGTAAAGCCAAATGCCACAAACGAGATCCATTAAGTGCAGTCATATATTCTTCAGGCTTATTAATAACTTTTTGAACAAAGCTCTGATTATAGACCCCTCTATTTAAACAAGCACTTGAAGTTAAGATATCAGACATAAATTCCAAAAATTCACCACGTACATACTTTAACGCTGGCATTGGAAAATAACCTTTCTTACGATCAATCACACTATCTGGCAATAATCCACGAGAGATCTGTTTAAGTGGGTGCTTACCCTCCTCACTCATTTTAAGACTTGGTGGCATACTCAGCGCATGCTCCACTAACTTATAATCCATAAATGGTACACGTGCTTCCAAACCCCAAGCCATAGTCATATTATCAACTCGTTTAACTGGATCATCAACAATTAGGCGGGTAATATCGGTACGGAAAACCTTATCCATAAATTCATCTGTATTAGTTTTAGAGAACTCCTTATTGAGCCAGGTCTCGGTATGATTGCCTGTATGATATTTATTATTTACCGTTTGCAGATACTCTTCATATGGTCTATCAACATAATGCTTAGAGAATCTTTCAACTTCACTACCTGCTTCTGCCTGCATACGTGGATACCAAAAATATCCAGCAAAAGCTTCATCTGCACCTTGACCAGAAAGCACTACTTTAATATGTTTTGATACTTGCTCAGAGAGCAAATAAAAAGCTACCGCATCTTGACCAACCATAGGTTCTGCCATATTGGCAACAGCCTCACCCAAGCGCGGTAACACCTGAGAATTATTGACTACATATTTTTCATGTGCGGTATTAAACCTATCTACAATTTGGTCAGAATATTCAAATTCAGACCCCGCCTCATCATCAATATCTTCAAAACCAATTGAGAATGTACGAATATCATCATGACCAGCTTCACGCAAAAGTGCCACCAATAATGATGAATCCAGTCCTCCAGATAAAAGCACTCCAATTGGCACATCAGCAGCATTCATTCTTTTTAATACAGCATCAGTTAAAAGTTTATGTGTGTGCTCAATATATTCAGCGTTTGAATACAACTCTTTTGGACGCTGGGCTTTTGGCTGCCAATAAGTCTTTTCAACAATTTTTCCACTTGTATTAATAGTAAGTGTAGTGGCTGGTTTGATCTTCTTAACACCATTTAAAATAGTATTAGGCGCTGGCACTACTGCATGTAGAGATAATTGCTGTTGCAAGGCAATATGATTAATACTAGTATCAGCACCAGTTCCCACCAATGCTTGCGTATTAGAGGCAAAACTAAAAGCCTTATCGGTTAAATTAAAATATAGTGGCTTTATGCCCATACGATCACGAGCTACAAATAATTGCTGTTTTTGCCTATCCCAAATACAAAATGCAAACATGCCATCTAAATGCAATACACAATCCTCACCCCAAAGATGATAAGCCTTAATAATAGTCTCAGTATCAGAGTGTGAAAAGAATGAATAACCTTGTTTAATTAAGTCTGCACGAAGTTCCTTATAGTTATAAATTGTGCCGTTAAACACCAATACTAAGTTAAGAGTATCGTCTATCATTGGTTGTGATGCATGATTTGATAAATCAATAATGCTTAATCGCTGATGACCAAAGCCAACCGCCTTTTCAGACCAATGCCCAGAAGAATCTGGACCTCTGCGTGCAATTTTTTGCATCATTGTAGTTAAATCATTAGATTTAACTATATTATTATCAAATCTTAATTGGCCACAAATACCACACATATTTTAAAAACCTTATGGTTAGAGAAAATGTAAAATAGCTTATTTTATCAAGTATTACGTTTAAGTAAATGGCTCAAACACTCTACGACAAATTAATGAGCGCACACATAGTGCGAGAAGAAGACTCAACAGCATTGATATACATTGATAGGCAGCTTATTCATGAAGTAACCTCACCTCAGGCATTTGAAGGTCTGGAGATATCCAAAAGAAAGCCGTGGAGAGTTGACGCTAATCTAGCGGTGCCTGATCACAACGTGCCAACTACACAGAGATCAAGTGGTGTTAGTGGTATTGAAGATCCGATTTCAAAACTACAAATTGAAACACTGGATAAGAACTGTGAAGAGTTTGGTATTAATGAAATTAAGATGAATGATATTCGCCAAGGCATTGTACATGTGGTCGGTCCAGAACAAGGAGCCACCCTACCTGGCATGAGTATTGTTTGTGGTGATTCTCATACTTCAACTCACGGCGCACTCGGAGCGCTTGCTTTTGGTATTGGAACTTCTGAAGTTGAGCATGTTTTGGCAACAGGATGCCTGTGGCAAGCTAGATCGAAAAATATGAAAATTGAGGTGAATGGAGATCTAAATGAGTTTGTTAGTGCAAAAGATATAGCACTCTATATTATTGGTCAAATTGGCACTGCTGGTGGAACAGGATTTGCCATGGAGTTTGCTGGATCAACCATTGAAAATCTATCTATTGAAGGTCGCATGACCTTATGCAACATGGCAATTGAGGCGGGTTCTCGTGCTGGTATGGTAGCAGTTGATGATAAAACTCTTGAATATGTAAAAGGAAGAGCAATGTCGCCAACTGGCGAACAGTGGGATAAAGCGGTTAAATATTGGAGCACTCTACACTCTGATGATAACGCACACTTTGACAAAACTATCAATATTGATGCAAAAGATATTAAGCCACAAGTTACTTGGGGCACCTCTCCAGAAATGGTTATTGCTATTGATGGAGCTATTCCTGACCCTGAAAAACAAACCGACCCAGTTAAGGCCGAAAGTATTAAAAATGCATTAAATTACATACATTTAGAGCCAAATACAAATATTAACACTGTCTCAATTGATAAGGTATTTATTGGCTCTTGTACAAATTCTCGTATCGAAGATTTACGCGCAGCTGCCAAAGTATTAGAAGGAAAGCATATTGCTAGTAATATTAAACTAGCACTTGCAGTGCCTGGGTCTGGGCTAATTAAAGCACAGGCAGAAAAAGAAGGGTTGAATGAAATTTTTATTGCTGCAGGGTTCGAATGGCGTGAAGCTGGATGCTCAATGTGCCTAGCTATGAATGCAGATAAATTAGAGGTGGGTGAGCGCTGCGCCTCAACTTCTAATCGTAACTTCGAAGGTCGCCAAGGACAAGGTTCATTCACTCATTTAGTAAGTCCCACTATTGCAGCAGCAAGTGCGATTGCTGGTCATTTTTCGGAGGTTAAATAATGGAAAAATTCACCATACTAAAATCCATTGCTGCACCACTTGATCGTGCCAATGTTGATACTGACGCCATTATCCCCAAACAATTTCTAAAATCAATTAAGCGCTCTGGATTTGGTCCAAATTTGTTTGATGAATGGCGCTATGAAAATCACGGTGAGGTTGGAATGGACAATTCTAAACGCCCACTTAATAAGGATTTCGTTTTAAACAAAGAAGAATATCAAGGTGCACAAATACTACTTGCACGTGAAAATTTTGGCTGTGGATCATCGCGCGAACACGCCCCATGGGCCCTGGAAGACTATGGATTTAGAGCAATAATTGCACCAAGTTTTGCTGATATTTTCTACAATAACTGCTTTAAAAATGGCATACTTCCTATCGTCCAAAACAATCAAACAATGGATGAATTATTTGCATTTACTGGCAAGATAACTATTGATCTTGAATCACAAAATATAAATGCTAATAATAAAAATTACAACTTTGAGGTTGATCCTGAGCGTAAACGTCGACTATTAAATGGACTTGATGATATTGGTATAACGTTGCAGTATGCTGATGACATAAAAGCATTTGAGAAGAACTATTTCAATACTTATTCTTGGCTATAATCATTAATAATGATTGGATACTTAACTGGAAAAATTCTGGAAAAAAACCCACCTGAAATATTGCTTGAGGTTGGAGGTATTGGCTATGAGATTCTATGTCCAATGTCAACATTCTACAAAATTAGCGATAAATCCAATATATCACTACACACTCATTTTCATGTTAAAGAGGATGCACAGACCCTGTATGGCTTTATCTCTAAAGACGAAAAAATCCTATTTAGAGAGTTGATTAGAGTCAACGGAGTTGGGCCCAAAGTAGCGCTTGCCATTCTATCGCATCTAGATATAGCGTCACTTATGAATGCAATAGCCAATGAAGATGATGTGCTCTTATCAAAAACTCCAGGGATTGGCAAGAAAACTGCACAGAAGCTTATTGTAGAGCTTAAAGATAGACTAGAAAAACTTGAACTAAGCAGTGCAAATAATCAAAAAATTAGTATGCATTCAAATACCAACCCAAATACACAGAAAGCATCTGCCGCACTTCAAGCTTTAGGCTTTAAGATAAAAGAGTCTGAAAAAATGCTTAATGCCATTAGTGATAACTCTCTTTCCACTGAAGAACTGATCCGTCAAGCACTACAAAATAAGTAATCACTTACAAAATTTAATTCCGCTAGTATAAAGCTTGTAATAAATAGCTTTCTTATTGTAAAAACCCTAAGATTGTCAGTTGAGTTTTCTAAATCTTTTGATCCAGTTTATAAACTCATAATTCATTAAATACAAGCACGGCAACAATACAAGAGTCATTAATGTACCAAATAGCAGGCCATATCCAAGAGATAGAGCCATAGGCTGTAGTATATAGTCTGTACCTCCAATGCCATAAGCCAATGGAATAATTCCAGCCAAAGTTGTTAAACTAGTAAGCACAACAGCCCTTAATCTGTCTTTGGCGCCTTGGACAATCCACTCATACAAACCTAATCTCTCTAAAGCCTTATCTTTCAAATAATTTAGGTGCGACACCATAACCAGTGAGTCATTAACAATTACCCCAACTAGGGCTAGAGTCCCCAGGATAGCAAAGAAACTTAGGGTTTCTCCATGCAGGAAGAATGCCCAAATAACACCAATAACTGAAAACGGAATGGCACTTAATATAAGTAGTGGCTGGGTATATGAATTGAATAAAAGCACTAGTAATAAAAATATACCAAATATAGCCATTACAAATGCCTGCATAAAGCTATCCATAGACTCCATAGTCTCTTTAGCACCGCCCTCACTTATTGCTCTTACACTAGGAAAGTTGTTATTAAGGTCAAGTTGTTCAAGGGCGCTTTTCATAACCTCTTGAGTAGAGGTTATTTCATCATCGACACTTGCACTCAGTGTAGTTGATCTAAGGGCGTTGTAATGATTAAAATTTGGCTCCCCAACGATTGGCTTAATACTAGCAAAATTGGTAATTGGGACCATTTGACCTTGTTGATTAACAACTTCTATTGACTTAATAAAATCTTCTGAATTATTATTGTCGCCCAAATATATTCTGAAATTAATATCGTTTTGACCCTCGCGTATATTAGTTACATCAATACCAGTAAAGGCTGCACGTAAATATTGATTAAGAACCGATTGGTCTATCCCAAGTCTGGCCATTTTTTCATAATCAAGTGTCACTTCAAGACGATTTTTTCCAGGATCATCATCACGATTAACATTATCAACGCCATCTATTGATAGAAGTATTTTCTCTAATTTGTTACTGGCTTGTGCTATCTCAATATCACTTTCACCTACTAAATTTATCTCTACATCTTCTCCCTGTGGAGGACCTGGACGATTTACAGAAAATTTTAATTTACTAATTCCAGAAATCTCCTCAGCATTAAGTTTAAGTTTTTTAAGTATGGTTTTAGAGTCACTCTCTCTATTACTAGATGGCTCAAGCTCAATAATAAACTTGGCCTTGTGAGTAAAGTATTTACCTACATCGGTAGTAACTGAAACCAAGTCACCACCTACAACTCTAGTTATTAATCTTTCTACCTCTTCAGCTTTTACCTCAGTATTTACAAGGGATGATCCAACACCCATTTCTAGCCTTGCACTTATGGTATCAACTCCAATAGCTGGAAACAATACAAACTTCATTTGGGTTTTAGCAAAATAAAGTGACAAAATTAACGCCAAGGTAAATATTGCAACCACCAAATAACGCAATTTAAGCACTCTTGTTAAAAATATTTCAAACTTCTTCTCAAAATAATTAAACCAGTTTCTAGACTTTTCCTCTTTAGCCCCACCTGCAAGGTGTGCAGGAAGAGCTATTGAGACCTCTAAAAATGACAAAGATAAGGCAAAAATAACAACCAAAGGAATGGTATATATAAACTTGCCCATGGTGCCATCCATCAGAAACATTGATGAAAAAGCTAATACTGTAGTTAGGATAGTAGTTACCACCGGCATTATTACTCTTTTAAATCCATGAACTACTGAGTCATAATTATCTTTGCCAATCTGTTTGTAGTGATGAATACTCTCAGCAACAATAATTGAATCATCCACAACTATTCCCAGAACCAAAATCATTGCTGCGAGTGAAACTAGATTAATTGTTTCTCCTGTTGCACCCAACAAAGCCACCGTACCTAAAAGACTCACAGGCAAACTAATAGAAACCCAAAATGCAGTCTTAAAAGATAAGAACAGACCTAATACAATCAACACCAAGAATAACCCCATCATGCCATTATTAGTCACAATATTAAGTCGATTGCGAACATACTTAGACATATCAGATGAATAGAAAATTTGCAATGTATTTTCATATTTATCATTAATTTCAAGCATCTTTTCTTTAACTAAATCAACAGTTTTTATTACATCTGCCTGCTCTTGTTTTTTGACTTTCAATATAAAACCTTTCTTGCCATTAACACGAACAATTGAACTTTGTTCGACTGTTCCAGAGTAAATAGTTGCTATATCTTTTAATCTAATTATTGGACCTTTAAAGGTTGATTTAATAATAACATTACCAACGTCATCGGCTTGCCCGAACTTAGAAAGTACAACAATAGTTTTCTCATCTTTGTTGTTGTTGTTACTACCAACCGTATAACGATTATTACGCTTGTTAATCGCCTCCATGACTTGTGGCAATGAAAGCTTGTGCAAATAGAGTTTTTTTGGATTAATTTTCACTTGAATTTCTTTATCTAGATATCCCTGCTTAATAACCTCTGAAACCCCATCCACTAATTCAATGGAATTGGCAATATTGTCAACAATATCTCGAAGAGATGCGTAATCAACATTTTCGCTACCAATGCTGATCTTTAATATGCTCTTTTTTGAAGTTTTTTGATCAACCACTCTGGGCAAATCAACAACCTCTTTAGGCAGAGATTTAATACGATTAACCGCATTACGAATTTCTTGCTTTAACTCTGATATGTCGCTAGTGTCCTGTGATAAAGATACTATTATAGAAGACGTTCCAGATCTTGATACCGAGGTAAATTTATCTATACCAGAGATGTTACTAAGCTCATCCTCAATTGGATTGGTAACGTTTTGCTCAACATCCTCTGGGGAAGCCCCAGGGTAGTTAGTAACAATAGCCATAATTTCAAAATCAACTTCTGGAAATTGATCTCTCTGGATGCCATTAAGAACTATCATTCCAACAGCTATAACACTAATAGTGAAAACCAACGCCAGTTTTTTCTGACGAACTAAGAAATTAAGAATACTATTCATAGCTCAAAAGTATACCAAAACTCAAAAAATCAAGTATTGGAATTTTAACTAAAAACTACTTAGTGTTGTTGCGCGCTCTTTTACGTTCATTTTCAGTAAGCAAACGTTTACGGATACGGATATTGTTTGGCGTTACCTCTACCAATTCATCATCATCAATAAATTCTAACGCCTGCTCTAAATCTAGCTTAATTGCTGGAGTTAATACAACCGCCTCATCTGTACCAGATGCACGTACGTTGGTTAATTGCTTACCTTTCATTACATTAACCACTAAATCTTTATCTCGAGTATGAATTCCAACCACCATACCTTCATATACATCAGTATTATGCTCAACAAAGAATTTTCCACTTTTTTGCAAGTTAAAGATTGCATATGCAACAGCTTGACCTTGATTCATAGAAATCAATGAACCATTAGATCTTTGCCCAATTTCACCTGGTTTTTGTGGCTTATAAGCATCAAATGTTGAGTTCATTAAACCGGTACCAGTTGTAGCTGTTAAAAACTCAGTTCTAAAGCCGATGAGACCACGTGCTGGAATATTAAAGTCAAGCTTAACTCTGCCATTGCCATCAGGGGTCATATTAGTAAGCTCAGCCTTACGCTCACCAAGTTTTTCCATAACTGTGCCTTGATGTTGAGTTTCAACATCCACACTTAAATCCTCAAACGGCTCACAAACAACGCCATCAATCTCTCTTAAGATAACCTGAGGTCTGCCTACTGCAAGCTCAAAACCTTCACGACGCATAGTTTCAATAAGTACTGATAAATGTAATTCACCACGGCCAGAGACAACAAATTCAGAAGGATCTTCAGTATTTTCAACCCTAAGAGCTACATTGTAAATAAGCTCCTTGTCCAGTCTATCACTAATATTTCTAGAGGTAATATATTTACCATCAAGACCTGCAAATGGGGAATCATTTACACGGAACGCCATAGACACTGTTGGTTCATCAACACTCAATGGTGGTAGAGCTTCAACTGTCTCAGGATCACAAATTGTATCAGAAATGGATATGCCTTCAATTCCAGTAATTGCAACAATATCACCAGCATCAGCACTATTAGCCTCAACCTTATCAAGACCCATAAAGCCCATCAGTTGTGCAATTTTTGCCTTACGCTGATTGCCGTTGCTATCTACCACAACCACCTGCATATTTTTCTTTATAGTTCCACGAGTAATACGACCAACACCAATCGCACCAACAAATGATGAGTAATCTAGTGCAGTTATTTGCATTTGCAATGGTGCATCTATATCTACATCTGGAGCTTCAACTTTATCAACAATAGTTTCAAACATTGGTGTCATATCACCTTCACGTACATCATCTTCAAGTGAGGCGTAACCATTAATGCTCGATGCATAAATAATAGGAAAATCTAGCTGCTCATCAGTAGCACCAAGCTGGTCAAATAAATCAAATACCTGGTCAATTACCCAATCAGGTCGAGCGGCATCCTTATCAATTTTATTAATAACTACAATCGGATTAAGACCTTGATCAAAGGCTTTTTTAGTTACAAAACGCGTTTGCGGCATTGGGCCCTCTTGTGCGTCTACCAATAACAATACACTGTCCACCATTGAAAGTACGCGTTCAACCTCTCCGCCAAAATCAGCGTGTCCTGGAGTGTCTACAATATTAATACGGTAGTCGTTCCATTTAATTGCTGTATTTTTTGAACTAATGGTAATCCCACGTTCTTTTTCAAGATCGTTAGAATCCATCATTCTATCGGTTGACTCAAAACGATCATCAAAAGTTTGCGATTGCTCTAGTAATTTATCGACCAGGGTGGTTTTGCCGTGATCAACGTGAGCAATAATAGCAATATTTCTTAATTTAGTATCCATACTAAGGTGGGCTGTTACGAAAAAGACACTATTATCCCCTAAGTTCAATATAATATTAGAAATTATTAATGTGCGATTGTATGTCTAAGAAAGGCTCATCTAGTCGTTGGATGAATGAACATCTAAACGATGAATATGTAAAAAAATCACAAAAAGAAGGATATCGTTCACGTGCTGTATACAAGCTTACAGAGGTTGTTGATAAAGATAAATTCATTAAATCAGGAGATAAGATTTTAGATTTGGGTGCTGCCCCCGGAGGATGGAGTCAGGTAGCTAAAAAAATTGTTGGCAAGTCTGGACAGGTTATTGCTAGTGATATTTTAGATATCGAGCCACTTGATGATGTTGATTTTCTTTGTGGTGACTTTACTGAAGACAGTGTTTACGAGAAATTACTTGCTCTAACTGCCGGTAAAAAAATAGACGTGGTACTAAGTGATATGGCCCCCAATATGAGTGGACAACTATCTGTTGATATTCCAAAATCAATGTATTTGTGTGATTTGGCGCTAGATATGGCGATTAAAACCTTAGCAAAAGATGGATATTTTTTTATTAAAGTCTTTCAAGGTGCTGGTTTTGATGAGTATGTTAAATCTTGCAGGGCGTCTTTCAAAAAAGTTATTATTCGAAAACCAAAAGCCTCTAGAGCAAGATCTAAAGAAGTATATTTGCTAGCTAATGGTTTAAAATAGCGCCATGCAAAATTTTGATGATATTCAAGCCTTAATTAAATCAGACTTAGAGAAAACTGATCAGGTATTAATAGATCACCTTAGCTCTGACGTTGCACTTATTAATCAAATGAGTAACTACATCATTGGTGCCGGTGGTAAACGACTACGCCCACTACTATTGCTTCTTTGTGCGCGCGCAACTGGATACAAGGGTGAGTATCACCATCTAATGGCGGCAGTGATTGAACTAATTCATACTGCCACTCTTTTGCACGATGACATTGTTGATGAATCAGCTACCCGTAGAGGCAAGAATACTGCCAATGAAGTATGGGGTAATGCTCCTAGTGTACTAGTTGGAGATTTTCTTTATTCACGAGCATTTGAGATGATGGTCAAACCAGGCTCGATGGATATTATGAAAATATTAGCAAAAGCCACAAATGAAATTGCTCAAGGTGAGGTGTTGCAGCTGCTAAACTGCCAAAATTCTAACTTAACTAAAGAAGAGTATTATCAGGTTATTGAGAGAAAAACTGCCGTACTATTCCAAGCTGCAACACAAATTGGTGGGGTTTTATCAGCAGTTAATGCCGAAGAAGAGTTAGCATTAAAAAACTATGGTCTGCACCTAGGTAATGCATTTCAAATTATTGATGATGTGCTTGATTACCAATCAGATGCTCAAACTATGGGAAAAGAAGTGGGTGATGATCTGGCTGAAGGCAAAACCACCTTGCCAATGATTTATGCACTGGAAAATACATCTGGTGCTGAGAAACAAATACTTGAAGACGCAATCAATAATGCTGATAATTCCAATATCTCGCAAGTTATAGATATTCTTAATAAAGTCAAGGCTTTTGACTATACAAACTCAAAAGCACAAGAGTCTGCACAGCTTGCAAAGCAGTCTTTGAATTTAATGCCTGACTCTGAATACAAAGATGCACTTATTTTATTGTGCGACCTATCTTTAAAACGTAAATATTAAGTATTTTAAAAAAAACCTCAATGCTATCTTCAGAGCTTAAAGCTCAAATACGCGAATCATTCAATGCGCTAAAAATAGGCATGGATGGATTTATAGTTCGTAATGCGCAAAATAAGATGATAGCTGAGATCTCCAAGACTTTAACTGGAGAATATGAAAATAGTAACAAAATCCTATGTGTTGAAGCCCCAACTGGCACAGGAAAAACCTTTGCATATCTTTTAAGTGCTATTCCTATTGCCAAAAACAGTAAGAAGAAACTTGTAGTATCCAGTGCAAACGTTGCTTTGCAGGAGCAACTACTTAACAAAGACATTGTTGAGACGCAAAAATATTGCCAGGTTGATTTTAAGTACGCTTTGGTTAAGGGTCGCTCTAGATATGTGTGTATTCGCAACCTTATTAATTTAGCTGAGGATAATGCTAGCACAGATTCACTATTTGACTCAGCACTAATGTGGGACGTACCGCCAGGAAAACACCAACTAGAACAAATAACTGAAATGTTGCAAGACTACTCAGATAAAAAGTGGAACGGTGAAATTGATGATTTAATTACCACCCCTGATTCATCCATATGGCAAAAAGTGTCTTGCAATAGATTCACTTGTAGTGCAAAAAGTTGTGAATTCTATGATGACTGCGCTTTTTTTAAGGCGCGCAAACAGATAACTAGAGCCGATGTTATTATTGCCAATCATGACCTGATTTTGGCAGATCTTTCAACTGGAAACACTGTTCTTCCTGATGTTGATGAATCTATATTTATTTTTGATGAAGCGCATCACCTAAATGCTAAGGCATTGTCACACTTCTCGCTTAGTACTAGCACTGAATACATTAAAACCAGCATAAGGCAAACTAAAGGCGTGAGTGAACAGCTTTGTAAAATCACTAAGCAAGATTTAATAGATATTAATATTAAACAAATTGATGATTACCTGAATGATTTAATTCAATTATTAAAACCTCTAGAGTTTGATGAAGATACACACTTGTTTGAACAGGGAGAGGTTGATAATGAAATGAAATTAGTATCTAAAAACCTACTAAACGCAATTACCTCAATTCAGACTAAATTTGAAACATTAAAACAATCATGGTCTGACTATTTAAAAATAAAAGTAGTAGATAAAACTATAGCCGAGCCATTAAATAATGCAAGTGGCGAGTGCGAGCAACACCTACTATCTATTACTGCATTATTTTCATCAATGCTACAAACAGATGAGAATAGTCAAGCTCCATATTCTCGCTGGATCGAAAAAACTAAACTAGCTAACAAAAAAATTAACTATATTTTTAATAGTGCGCAAACTGATATTTCCAAAAATCTAGACAGCCTTATTTGGTCAAAAGCGGAAGGTGTTGTGCTTACCTCTGCAACCCTATCATCGCTTGGTAGTTTTGCTAGACTTAATCAGCAGCTAGGATTGATCAAAAATGAAAACCAATATCTACGCCTTCCGTCACCCTTTGACCATAGTAAGGTTGATTTTATAATTGCAAAATTCAGATCAAACCCAACTCAAGTGTATGAACACACTCAAGAAGTTGGCTCACAACTTCTAAAACGTATAGATCCAAACACAGGAACACTGGTGCTATTTGCCTCAAATAAACAAATGCAGATGGTTGCTGATTTGGTAGATGGAAAACTTGGATGTGATTTATTTGTACAAGGGGAATTTTCCAAAAAACTAATATTAAAAAAACACAAAAAATTGCGCAAACAAGGAAAAGGCAGTGTAATTTTTGGACTTGATAGTTTTGCTGAAGGGGTTGATCTTAAAGGCGATAATCTAACTCATGTAATAATTGCCAAACTACGTTTTAGCGTGCCAACATCACCAATTGATAAAACTCTAGCACAATACCTAGAATTACAAAACCGCAACCCATTTATGGAAATATCACTTCCAGATGCTTCGCTTAGATTAATTCAGGCATGTGGAAGACTAATTCGCACCGAAACTGATAATGGAAGAATTACTATTTTTGACAATCGATTGGTGACCAAATTTTATGGCAAACAGCTTTTGAGTGCTCTGCCCGGCTACAATATTGTTATTGAAAGATAGAGTCTTTTTAATTAAAAACGCCAAAAGGCCTTATGCAACAAAACCATTAGCGTTAATATTTCTAAGCGACCTAATAACATCGAGAAGCTTAAAGTCCACTTTGATGCATCGCTAATGCCGCCATAATTAGCCGCAACATCTCCCAGACCTGGGCCAAGATTATTAATTGAGGCAGCTGTTGCAGAAAATGCAGTTACTTGATCAAGCCCAGTAAACATTAATGCAATCATAATAATAACGAACGCTACCACATACAAAGAAAAGAAGCCCCAAACTGAAACTAATACGGCCTCAGACACACTTTTTTGATTAAGTTTAATGTTAATCTGAGCATTAGGATGAATAAACTTTTTAATTTCCTTCATTGCTAATTTAAACATCAGTAACATTCTAACCACCTTAATGCCACCACCAGTAGACCCAGCACAAGCACCAACAAAACTAGAAAAAATCAAAAGCACTGGCAATATTAATGGCCACAACGAGAAATTAGTAGATGCAAATCCAGTAGTTGTTGCTATTGATACGCTTTGAAAAATTCCAAATCTAAATGCATCGTCTGCACTTTGATAGTATCCACTATTAAACAAATAAATAGAAACCAGGGCTATAGATGCAATTAAAACAAATATATAAGCTTTAAACTCTGAATCTTGAGTATAAGTAAAGACGTTCTTCTTTTGCCATACAAAAAAATGCAGGGAAAAATTAATACCAGCAAGAAGCATAAATATAATTGCCACCGATTCAATTGCTACAGAGTCAAAATAGCCAATTGATGCATCATGGGTAGAAAAACCCCCGATAGCAACAGTAGAGTAACTATGGCCAATAGCATCAAACCAATCCATTCCGGCGAGATAATAACCAATAGCACAGATTATAGTAAAGCTGATATATATCTTCCATAGCGCTTTTGCAGTCTGGGTAAGCTTTGGAGTTAATCTATCTTTAGATATACCACTAGATTCAGCATGGTAAAGCTCCATACCACCAACTCCAAGCATTGGCAAAATAGCAACAGCCAAAACAATAATACCCATTCCCCCAAGCCACTGCAGCTGTTGACGATAATATAAAATCGCCTTAGGTAGATCATCTAGTCCAGACAATACTGTTGCACCAGTAGTAGTAAGACCTGACATTGACTCAAAAAATGCATCACTAAACGACATACTAAGTGATGTAGAAAGTAAAAACGGCGTGGTAGCAAATATTGATAATACAAACCAAAAACTAACAACAACTAAAACCCCTTCGCGAATTCTAAAGTCTTTTTTTGATTTTCTAAAGGGAACCCATAAAATGAATCCGCTAATTAAAGTAAGAGTAAATGCTGTAACAAAAGATTTGTATTCATTTTGAGCATAAATAAAATCAACAATTACTGGCGGTAATTGCGTCAAGCTAAACACCATTAACAATAATCCAATAGTTTTGAATACTATACTAAACTGCATAATTATTTACTCATTTTCGGCAAACAATGCCTCAACTGTATGAATTCTATCTACATCTGTAAGTACTAACAATACATGGTCGCCCTCTTCTATAACAAGTGTACGTGACCCCATAATAACTTCATTGTTTCTAACCACTGAGCCAACCACAACTCCAGTTGGTAGGTTGATTTCTTCTACGGTTCTGCCCACCACATCTGAGTGCTCTCTATCACCATGCACAATTATTTCAATTGCCTCAGATTTACCTTGACGCAATGAATGCACCATCATAGTATCACCTTTACGAATATGCGCCAAAATACCACTAGCAGTAATTTGGTCAGGAGAAACCACCATATCTACATCTTCACTCTGCTCGGCAAGATCTTCATAAACATTGCGCTTAACTAAAGCAACGGTTTTGTGTGCGCCTAAGCGTTTGGCTAAAATTGATACAATAACATTGATTTCATCAGAATCTGTAAGCGCCAAGAATAAATCTGTATTTTCAATACCCTCTTCTAACAATAACTCCTCATCGGATGCATTACCACACAACACTAAAGCATCTTCAAGCTGATCAGCAATTTCAACAACACGTTTTTTATTTAGCTCGATTATTCTAACTCGATGATTTTTCTCTAAAAACTTAGCCAAATCAAGGCCAATACGCCCACCACCGGCAATTATGATATTTCTATAAACTTTATCTAGACGCCTAAACTCCTTAATAACCTTAGAAACACTTTCTTTTTTAGTAACAAAATAAACGCGGTCACCATCACGAATCACTGTATCCCCGTATGCTGGGATAGCCCTACCATTTCTATACAAACTAACAATACGCATTCGAGTCTTTGGCAAGTGCTCATGCAAGTCTTTAATAGGATGCCCAACAATTGGAGTTCCGGCATATGCTCTAGTTTCTACCAACTGCACCAAGCCGTTTTCAAACTCAAAAACCTGTTCAGCTCCGGGCTCCTCAACCACTCTTTTTATATAATTAGTAACAAGCCCTTCTGGAGTAATAACAAAATCAATTGGAATTGCATCATCTGAGAACAGCTCTTTTCTGTGTAAATATTCTGCAGTACGCACTCGCGCTACTTTCTTATCAACTTGGTACAAGGTGTGTGCCATTTGACAAGCCAACATATTACTCTCATCGGAGTTGGTAACTGCAATAAGCATATCCGTATTTTTAATACCTGCATCTTCTAAAATATTTGGATATGAAGCATGACCACTAATGGTCTTAATGTCTAAATGACGTTGCAATGCTAATAAATTAGAATCGTCTTTATCAATAACAGTTATGTTATTTTCATTATCAGAACTTAAGTATTTTGCCAAAGTAGAACCAACCTGCCCAGCACCTAAAATTAAGATTTTCATTTTTTATCTATTCCCAAATCTTTTAATTTACGATATAAAGTTGTACGCTCCAATCCAGCAAGAGCTGCAACTTTGGCAATATTATGATTATTTTCATTTAAATGATGATTGAAATATTGTCTTTCAAATACATTTCTTGCTGTTTTAAGTGGCACATTAAAATCAATACCACTAATTTTTTCATCTACTATTGCTAATGTTTGTTCAGACAATATTCTACGCACCAATGGCAAAATATCATGCAGAGGTTTCTTTAAAAAATCAACTGCGCCAAGCTTAATAGCCTTAACTACGTCTTTATGTTCTGCATGTCCAGACATCATTACTACCGGCATAGAAAAACCTTGAGTAATCCACTCTTCTAATAAAGACATGCCATCTTGACCCGGCATCCAAACATCCATCATTATTAAATCAAAAGCTTGACTTTTAGCAATTGCCTTAGCTTCGTTAGCATTAGCAGCCAACACAACCTCATAATTCACATCTTCAAGGGTGTCTTTCATTGTTTCAGCATTAATACTCTCATCATCAATAATAAGAATTTTGCCAATTGATACTGCATCTTCCATATCTACCTCTGTTTTCTATTTATCTTTGTAGCTAAACTAGACCAAATTCTTGCATCAACTTTTTCTAATTCAAGAACCTGGTCTAGTTTGTTTTCAGATTCAGATAAATCCATAGATTTATCTTTGTAACTAAACTCAATAGTAATAATAGCACCATGTGGTTTAATATTTCCAGCATAAATCTTGCCATCATGTTGCTCAACAATATTCTGTACGATTGCCATGCCTAATCCACTACCTTTAATCTTAGTGGTAACATAAGGCTCAAACACCCTGTCAACCACCCCTTTATCAAACCCATCACCATCATCAGCAATAGTTAAGCGCACTATACCCTCGTCGCCTAAATACTGGGTGGCAATATTTACATTTAAATCACGCTCAATTTCAACTGATTCACTGGCATTTTTTACTAAATTAATTAAAACTCTAGAAATACTATTAGCATCTAACAATAACTTTGGAATATCACCAGATAAATCAAAGTTAATACTTATATTGCTTTGTGCATCATAAAGTGATATTGACTGATTGATAACAGTGTTTAGATCAACAAGCTTTCTTTCAATTTTTGGGGTGTTAGCATAATCAGCAAACGCTGTAACCATAGTATCCATTGATCGAACTTGGTCAATAATAATATTGGTGGTTTTATCTATTACTTCTAAATCCTTGTCTTTTAAACTATCCATAAATCTATTTCTAAGGCGTTGTGCGGATAATAGTATAGGTGTTAGTGGATTCTTAATTTCATGAGCCATACGAATAGCAACTTCACCCCATGCTGCCTTCTTTTGCGCCCTATGAAGTTGTGATATATCCTTGATAATAATTACATACCCTAAGGCTTTATCATCAATATCTAACACTGCTCCTTGACAAGACAACAATATATGCCTATCTGCTAGTGAAACTTCAATCTCCTTGCTCCACTCATTTTTATATCTTTTGTAATTTTGCACTGTCATATTAAACAACGGCTGCAAGCTAGGATATTTTTTAGCAATATCTTTGCACGACTTACCAATAAATTCTTTCTCATTGTCAATGCAAAGCATTTTTCCAATTACTGGATTAATCAGCTTTATTTTTCTTTGCTGATCAAGAGCAATAACGCCATATGAATATTTAAGAATGGTTTCTAAATAAAGGTTATGCGTATCCAAACCCTCTCTTGAGGCTTTTATCTGTTCAGACATATTATTAAAGCCCTTGATTAGCTTATGTATGTCTTGATTCTCATCTTTATTGTAAATTTGCACATCGTAGTTACCTTGTGCAATTTCACTTGTGGCTAATGAAAGGTTATGTAGCGGTCTCATTAAACGCTCTAACATACTCATAACAATCATTAATACACTTAAAATTGTTAACAATATAGTTGAGGAAAAATCAATTAAAAAGCGTTTTTGTGTAATAGAAGTATTAACAGTAATCTTCATACCTTTAGTAGCATCGCTGAATCTTTTAACATTATTCAAAAAACCCAACAACCCAGGGTCAGTTTTAAAAATAGCATCTACTACTAAATATTTTTTCACTGGTACGCGAAGTAAATAGCGCTCTGACATCTTAACCTGAATAGTATTGCTTTTTTCATCTTCATTAATCATTAATGTCTGATTGCTTGGCAAATACTGATCTTCAATAATACTACATACGTCAACTTCGCTAGTTTGTGCAATTAGGGCATCCTTCTCATCGAAAAGTGAAATTCTACAAGCCCAACCTAAATCTACTCTGTTTTCGATAAAAGCTAGCATATTGCTATTGTATGTTTCCAGTCCTTCTTGATGCTTAGAGTATGCAGATATGAGCTCTAACAATCTTTTGGCTTGAACAGTATAAGTCTCGTCACGCACATCTTGCACGCCTTGATACAGGCCATCTACTTGATTAACAAATTTTTTACTATATGAGGAAAATGCCTTTTCTGAATCAATTACATTGTTCTGAATGGTCTGAAAAGAGAACATATAAAAAGACAGTACTGGGACAATTGCCAATATTGGAATAATCTTGATAAATGATAAAGTAAATCTTGAGCCTATGATTCCTGCTTTGGTATTTTTCTTAAGACTTCTTACACTGGAGTAAATATAGAAAGCTGCCAGCAACCCCATAATCACGTTATAAGTAACTAAAGGCCACCACCAATCCTCGATGAAATCTGGATTAAGACCCAAATAGAATGTGCCAGAAATGGAAAACAAGAAAACCGTCACCCAAAACCAAATTGGCGGGGTTTTTCTTAAATTAAGGCTTTGATCAAAAATCATTGAATACTAATATGAGTTAATATTTTTTATCTGAATTATCTCATAAAAAATCAAGAGTTTATGTGAGTTGTTGATAAAATACAACAATGATACAAACACAGAAGCAATTAGAGAATTTCATACATTCGATACGCAATGAAACACATCTAGCAATTGATACTGAATTTAAGCGCACCAGTACCTATTATCCGGTTCTATGCTTGGTACAAATAGCAACTAAAAGCAATACCGACTGCATAGATGTTTTAGCAATTAATGACTTAACACCACTATTTGATAAACTATATCAAGATGAATGTTTATGGATTGTACATTCTGCCCGCCAAGATATTGAGGCTCTATATTACTTATCAAATAAACTGCCTAAGAAATTATTTGACACTCAAATTGCAGCTAGTTTGCTTAACTATCCCGGTCAAATTTCTTATCAAGCACTTACCGAGTCATTGCAAAACGTATTTCTAGAAAAAGCCTACACTAGACTTGATTGGACCACAAGACCATTGCCAGATGGTGCTATAGAGTATGCACTTGATGATGTGCGTTATTTAATCAAAAATTACTTTCAATTAGAGCAACAGCTAGAATCAGAAGGCAAACTAAATTGGATTAGTGAAGAGTCAAACTATTTACTAGATGTGCAATTGTACAACCCACCTGTTGATAATGCTTGGCAGAAAGTCAAAGGTTTTTCACGCCTAGCAAAAAAATACCATACTTATGCAGCACAACTTGCAGCATATAGAGAGCAACAGGCAAAAAGCAAAAATAAACCTAGAAAATGGATAATGGCTGATGATAAATTAATTGCTTATGTGCTTGGAAGTGAAAAACTCTCAAAGAAAGCAGAAGACTCATTTAATAAGTTTATTGCTAACAATCAAAGCCTTGAGTCTATAAAGGTTATGATTAGTAACAAAATACCAACCAAAGCTGAAAAGATGCAAAAGAAAGAGTTACAAAAACTGATACAAAAAATTGCAAATAAGTATAATCTAGACGATAAAATTATTGCTAATGGCAAGTCATTGTTAAGTTTTATTCGTGGCGATCGTTCAGTAATCTTTTTAAAAGGTTGGCGATACGAAATTCTACAAGGGGAGATAGAAAATGCAAAATAGTTTAAGACCAGTAACAGCTGGAAACATACCTGATGAAGTTAACGTAATTATTGAAATTCCGGCAAACTCTTCACCAGTTAAATACGAAATTGATAAGGAAACTGGAGCAATGTTTGTTGATAGGTTTATTTCAACACCAATGTTCTACCCGTGTAACTATGGATTTGTGCCTGAAACTCTAGCAGATGATGGTGACCCTGCAGATGTACTGGTTATTACTCCATATCCGCTAATTCACGACTCTGTTATTACTGTTCGCCCAATTGGCGTGCTTAAAATGACTGATGAGGCTGGAAAAGACTCCAAGATCTTGGCTGTACCAACAGATAAGCTTTGTAAATCCTATCATAATATCAAATGCATTGATGATATTGGGGTCACCTTAAAAGATCAAATTGAACACTTCTTTACTTATTACAAAGATCTTGATGAGGGCAAATGGGTTAAGATAGATGGATGGGGTGATTCAAAAGAGGCTAAAAAAGAACTGCAAGAGTCATTTGACGCCTATCAAAAATAATTTTTTTCAAATAATTTCTGGAGAGTATCGGGGCAGAAAATTAAACTTCCCCGATGCTCCAGGACTAAGACCAACTCCAGGCAAGGTGCGTGAAACCTTATTCAACTGGATTCAATTTGAAGCTTACGATAAAACCTATCTAGATTTATTTACCGGTAGTGGATCACTTAGCTTTGAGGCTCTGTCTCGTGGTGCAAAACAAATTATTAGTATAGAAAAAGATGCAAACGCCTATAAAAATTTAGAAAAAAATCGGAAAACCTTAAAATCAAACAAAATCAGCATACTCAACCAAGATGCGCTTGTTTTTTTATCTAAAAAAAACAGCAAATTATTTGATTTTGTCTTTCTGGACCCGCCTTTTAATAAAAACATCCTACCAAAAGCCTTAAAATTACTTGCAAAAGGTGATTTTGTTAATTATGGCAGTAAAATCTATATAGAATCTGAATTTGAAATAACATTAAAATTTTTAAGAGAAAATTTTTCAGAAAAAATTAAAATCAACAAACAACAACAATCCGGTGCGGTTAATTACTGCTTATTAGAAGTATTATGAAAACAATTGCAATTTATCCAGGATCATTTGATCCAATTACCAATGGACATGTAGATTTAATTAAACGCGCTAGCAAATTATTTGATGAGATTGTTGTTGGTATTACCCAAAATAGTAAAAAATCTGCTTTTTTAGATGTTGACCAAAGAATTGACATCGCCATAACTTCGCTGAAAGATATTAAAAATGTTAGTGTTATTAGTTTTGATACACTTTTAGTAGATTTTGCTCAAGCACAAAATGCACAAATAATTCTACGTGGTTTGCGCGCAGTATCTGATTTTGAATATGAGTTTCAACTCTCAGGCATGAACAAACATCTAAACTCGAATATCGAGACTTTATTTATGACCCCTGCAGAGGAACATGCTAATATATCATCATCCCTAGTAAGGGAAATCTTGCTGCTTGGCGGAGATATAAGTAATTTTGTGCCAAAACCAGTAGAGAAACTACTAAAACAAAGTACGTAGAATCTTACTCAATTTTTTTAATAAAAATCCTTGAAAAATAAATGAACACCCCTATATAGGTGGTATATCAAATACAAGGAGTAAAAAAATGTCAAAGATTATAGGTATTGACTTAGGTACAACAAATTCATGTGTAGCCATTATGGATGGTGGCAGTGTTAAGATTATTGAAAATTCTGAAGGTGATCGCACTACCCCGTCAATTATCGCCTACCCAAAAGATTCTGATGAAATCCTGGTTGGACAGCCAGCAAAACGTCAAGCTGTTACAAACCCTGAAAATACATTATTTGCAATTAAGCGTCTAATTGGCCGTCGTTTTGATGAAGAGGCAGTACAAAAAGATATTGACCTAGTTCCATATAAAATTATTAAAGCCGACAATGGTGATGCTTGGGTAGAGGTAAATGGTAAGAAGATGGCCGCACCAGAAATCTCAGCAAAAGTAATTGAAAAAATGAAAAAAACTGCTGAGGACTACCTTGGTGAAAAAGTAACCGAAGCAGTTATTACTGTACCAGCTTACTTTAATGACTCACAACGTCAGGCAACTAAAGATGCTGGAAAGATTGCCGGTCTAGAAGTTAAACGTATTATTAATGAGCCAACAGCAGCAGCTCTAGCTTATGGTGTTGATAAGCTCAAAGGTGATAAAACTGTAGCAGTATATGACTTAGGTGGTGGTACATTTGACGTATCAATTATCGAAATGGAAGATATTGACGGCGAGAAACATTTTGAAGTTCTATCAACCAACGGTGACACCTTCTTAGGTGGTGAGGACTTTGATCAACGCATTATTAACTATTTAGTTGATGAGTTTAAAAAAGAGCAAGGTGTTAATTTGAAAAATGATCCAATGGCTCTACAGCGCTTAAAAGAGGCGGCTGAAAAAGCTAAGATTGAATTATCATCGTCTGAGCAAACTGAAGTAAATCTACCTTATGTTACTGCAGATGCATCAGGCCCTAAACACCTTAATATTAAATTAACACGTGCAAAATTAGAATCATTAGTTGCTAATCTACTTAAGCGCTCTATTGATCCTTGTAAGGTTGCATTAAAAGATGCAGACCTTTCAGCTAATGATATTGACGAGGTTATCCTTGTTGGTGGCCAAACTCGTATGCCTAAAGTATCACAGATGGTGCAAGATTTCTTTGGCAAAGAGCCAAAGAAAGACGTAAACCCTGATGAGGCTGTAGCTATGGGTGCAGCAATTCAGGCTGGTGTATTAGGTGGTGATGTTAAGGACGTATTACTGCTTGATGTGACTCCTTTATCTCTAGGTATTGAAACTATGGGTGGAGTAATGACCAAACTAATTGAGAAGAATACTACCATTCCTACCAATGCCTCACAAATATTCTCTACTGCAGCTGACAATCAATCAGCAGTAACAGTACATGTGTTACAAGGTGAGCGTGAAGTTGCTAGTGCAAACAAATCACTTGGTCAATTCAATCTTGAGGGTATTGATGCTGCGCCAAAGGGCACTCCTCAAATCGAGGTAACTTTAGATATTGACTCTGATGGTATTTTAAATGTATCTGCTAAAGATAAAAATACTGGAAAAGAGCAGTCAATTACTATTAAAGCGTCATCTGGCCTAAGTGAAGAGGAAGTTGAAAAAATGATTAAAGATGCTGAGGCCCATGCAGATGAAGACAAGAAGTTCCAAGAACTAGTTACTTCTCGCAATATGGCCGACTCTTTAATTCATTCTACTAATCAAACTTTAGAAGAGCTTAAGGATGAAGTATCTGATGATGAAAAGGCTGCTATTGAAGGCGCAATTACTGAGCTTGAAGAGGCTATTAAGGGTGATGATAAAGAGGCAATTGATACTAAAGTTCAAAATCTAAGCGAAAAAGCCCAACCACTAGCTGAGAAAGCTCAAGCTAAAGCAGGAAGTGCCGAAGCTGGAGCCGAAGCTACAGATGCTGGTGATGATGTAGTTGATGCTGACTTTGAGGAAGTTAAGGACGATAAATAAAAAATTAAATTTTTTATAACTAAAAACTGACCTTCTTCAGGAATTCAATCTTGAAGAAGGTTTTTTAATTTATTAAGGTAGTTATGTCACAAAGAGATTATTACGAAGTACTCGGTGTAGAAAAAAGCGCAGATAACAAGCAAATAAAAAAAGCTTATAAACGCTTAGCAATGAAACACCATCCTGATCGCAATGCAGACAACAAAGCAAGTGCTGAGGAAAAATTTAAAGAAATTCAAAAGGCTTACGCCATATTGTCTGATGAACAAAAACGCCAAGCTTATGATCAATTTGGCCATGCTGGTGTTGATGGTAGCGCTGGAGCCGGTGGATTTGGTGGTGGCAGCCCATTTGGTGGCGGTGGTTTTGGTGATATTTTTGGCGATATTTTTGGCGGCTCTCAGCAGCAGCCAGACAACCGCGGAGCAGACCTACGTTACGATTTAGAAATAGATCTAAAGGATGCTGCAGAAGGAAAAACTGTCAAGATTAGAATTCCTAAAAATGAAAAATGTGATACTTGTTCTGGAACTGGAGCAAAGCCTGGAACTAGTATTAAAACCTGTTCTGCATGTGGCGGAGCTGGACAAGTACAAATGCAACAAGGATTTTTTGCCGTGCAGCGTCCTTGCCCTACTTGTTCTGGAACTGGTCAAAAAATTGAGTCCCCTTGTGGATCTTGTCGTGGACAAGGTGTGGTACGCAAGCAAAAAACCCTTTCAGTTAAGATTCCTGCCGGAGTAGATACTGGCAATAGGATTCGCCTAGGAGGAGAAGGGGAGGCTGGATCCAGAGGCGGTCCATCTGGGGATTTGTATGTACAGGTACATGTTAAAAAACACAACATCTTTCAAAGAGAAGGCAATGATCTTTACTGCGAGGTTCCAATTGATTTTGCAACTGCATCGCTTGGAGGTTCAATTGAAGTGCCCACACTAGATGGCAAACTAAAAATTAAAGTTCCAGCAGGAACTCAAACTGGAAAATTATTCCGTTTGCGTGGCAAAGGTATAACTGCTATTCGTCATGGCGGAGCTGGAGATTTGTTATGCCAAGTTAAGATTGAAACCCCGGTAAATCTTAATAAAAAACAAAAAGAATTACTAAAAGAATTTTCTGAGTCATGTGGCAAGAAACATCATCCTGAGTCAGACTCCTTCTTTGGTAAAATGAAATCATTCTTTGAATAAACAAAACAGGACATACGTGAAAATTAAAAAAATTAAAGCAAGAGAAATGCTTGATTCTAGAGGAAACCCAACGGTAGAAGCTGATGTTATCCTCGATGACAATACAGTGGGTAGTGCAATGGTCCCAAGTGGCGCCTCAACTGGTCAACGTGAAGCGCTAGAATTACGTGATGGCGATAAATCTCGCTACCTAGGAAAAGGTGTGTTAAAGGCAGTTGAGTTTGTCAATAATGAAATCAATGAAGCTTTAATTGGATTTGGCATTGAAGATCTTGGAAAAATTGATCAAGCAATGATTAACCTTGATGGTACAGACACCAAATCAAGATTAGGAGCTAATTCTATTCTAGCAGTATCTCTCGCATGTGCTCATGCTAATGCAAATAGACAAAACAAGCCATTATATGATTCTCTAAATCAAGGTTCTGATTATAAACTTCCGGTACCAATGATGAATATTATCAATGGTGGAGAGCATGCAAACAATAGCGTAGATATTCAAGAATTTATGATTATTCCTGCTGGAGCTCCAAGTTTTAAAGAGGCTCTAAGATATGGAACTGAAGTGTTTCACAATTTAAAGTCTGTACTTGAAGCTAAAGGCATGAATACTGCAGTTGGTGACGAGGGTGGATTTGCCCCAGATTTATCCTCAAATGAAGAAGCTATTAAAGTAATTTTAGAGGCTATAAAAAATGCAGGATACAAAGCTGGAGAAGATATATTTATCGGCATTGACGCTGCATCTTCTGAATTTTACAAAGATGGAAAGTACAACTTAGCAAGTGAAAATAAATCACTTAGCTCTGAAGAATTTGTTGACTACCTTGCGAACTGGGTTGATAACTACCCTATCATCTCAATTGAAGATGGTATGGATGAAAATGATTGGGACGGATGGGACTTATTAACCAAGAGAATTGGTGACAAGGTTCAATTAGTTGGTGACGATCTGTATGTAACTAACAGTAAAATCCTTGCAGAGGGCATTAAAAAGAATATTGCCAACTCTATTTTGATCAAAGTTAACCAAATTGGAACTCTAACCGAAACATTCCAGGCTATGCAAATAGCAACAAATGCTGGATACACATCAGTTATGTCACATCGCTCTGGCGAAACTGAAGACACAACTATTGCTGATTTAGCCGTTGCTACTGGTTGTGGTCAAATTAAAACTGGATCATTATCACGCTCAGATCGTCTAGCCAAATATAACCGCCTGCTTAGAATCGAAGAAGAATTAGGTAATAAGGCAATATACCCAGGACTTGATGCTTTTAATCATTTGAGCTAAACTGCTAAGTATTTAATACTCAAAAAAAAATAACTGATTGGAATCACTCTCAACCTTTTGGCTCAGTATTATCCTTATAGGTTTAATACTAGCCTCTGCATTTTTCTCAAGTAGCGAAACATCAATGATGGCGATTAATCGCTATCGTCTAAAAGCCCTTAGTAAAAATAATAAAAGCGCAAAGCGCACAGAAAAACTATTAAATGATATTGATCACTTGATAGGAACTATCCTGCTAGGCAATAACTTTGTTAATATATTTGCCTCAAGCATCGCCACAGTGCTGGCAATCAAATTATGGGGAGAAGGCTCTGTAGTACTAGCATCAATTACACTCACATTTGTAATTTTAATCTTTGCAGAAACCACGCCCAAAACCTTTGCAGCAAAGAACCCTGAAAAGATCGCCCTGCCAGCTGCGATCATTATTGAGACACTAATTAAGCTATTTAAGCCATTCGTATGGTTAATAGCAAAAATATCAAAGATAATTCTTAGATTACTTGGGGTTAAGGATGATAAGCAAGATAACAATCTAAGCTCGGAAGAGCTTAAGATGATTGTTGGTGACGCTAAACCAATCATTGCTTCTAATTATCAAAAAATGCTACTTAATATTATTGACCTAGAGAAGGTTAAAGTTGAAGACATTATGATCCCACGTCATGAATTAATTAGTGTCGATATTAACAAACCAGATGAGATTGTCAAACAATTAGGACGCATACAGCACACTAGATTATTAACTTACGATAACTCATCTGACAACATAACTGGCATACTGCATATGCGAGATGTGGTTAATTTATACGCCAAAGGTAATTTTAGTATTAGTAATGTACTGGAATTAATTCGTGAACCTTACTTTGTGCCAGAGGGTACTAGTCTTGCACACCAATTAGAACACTTTCAACAACAACAAAGGCGACTCGGGCTTATTGTTGATGAGTATGGTGAAGTTAGAGGGTTGGTTGTACTAGAAGACATTCTTGAAGAGATTGTTGGTCAATTTACCTCAAATCAAAATGAAAGTATTGAAGAAATTACCCAGCAAAAAGATGGTAGCTATTTGGTTGACCCAAGAATCAGTATTAGAGAGCTTAATACCATGCTCAAAATAAACTTGTCCGTTACCAAGGCAAAAACTCTTAACGGCTTAATTCTTGAAGAGCTTCAGAGTATTCCTAAGCGTGATATTAGCTTAAAAATTAACAATATATTAATTGAAATTATGCAAATATCAGAACAAACCATTAAATTGGTTAAACTAACAAAACTAGACTAAATCCTGCCCCATTCTTACTTTCTCATCTACAGACAAATTAAACTTATTTTGTTGATCTGGCATTAACATAACAATAGTTGAGCCCATATTGAACCTACCTAGCTCATCACCTTTTTTAAGGTTTATATTTTGACTTGTATACTCAAAATTTTGCACTTGTTTTTTATAAGGAGGGTTTATTTGACCATGCCACACAGTCTGCATAGATCCTACAAATATGGCGCCAACAAGTATAAAAGCGCACAGGCCAAACTCAGTTTCAAAATAGCAAACCACCCTCTCATTTCTAGCAAATAAATTATCTACATTTTGTGCGGTTTTTTTATTCACCGAGAATAGATCTCCAGGAATATAACTCATTGATATCAGCTTGCCATCATAAGGCATATGAATACGATGATAATCCCTGGGAGATAGATAAATAGTAGTAAAAAAACCATCTGTAAAGCTGCTGGCTCTAAAGTCATTACCAAGTATTGCATCTACACTATAACTGCGACCTTTAGCCTGTAGTATCTGTGTGTTATCTATTAATCCAACTTGCGATACTGCGCCATCTACTGGACAGATAATACTACTATCACCTATAACCCTTTCTCCAGACTTTAATGCACGAGTAAAAAAGTCATTAAAGTGCTTATAGTCTTCAACCCTTTCACGTACGGCTTGGCTTAAATCTACTTTATATGACTTAACAAACCAGCGAGTAAAAGTGTTTTTTAGGAAGGTATTTTCAATACGTGCAAAACGAAACATCAACTTTGAGAGTAGATGCTGAGGAATTATGTATTGTAGGAATATCACTATATTAGCTTAGACTGTATAAACGCTAATGCATCATCGAACTTAACATCTATTTTTTCTGCATTATTTCTAGCTTTGTATTCTACATTACCATTGTCTGCGTGAGTATCACTTATTACCATGCGATGCGGGATACCAAGCAGTTCAGAATCAGCAAACATAATTCCTGCACGCTCTTTACGATCATCTAGCAATACCTCTATACCACTGTCTAAAAACTGTTGATATAAATCATCAGCTAGACCCTTAACTCTGGTGGACTTGTTGTAATTAATAGGCACAATAACTATTTGGAACGGAGCTATAGCCTCAGGAAAAATAATACCCCTATCATCATAATTTTGCTCAATAGAAGCAGCAATAACTCGAGTAACCCCAATACCATAACATCCCATTGTGGTAGTTACAGCCTTGCCAGATTCACCAATAACATTAGCCTTCATCGCCTCAGAATATTTAGTTCCCAATTGAAAAATATGCCCAACCTCAATACCGCGCTTAATTACCAATCTACCCTTGCCATCAGGAGATTTGTCACCTTCTACTGCATTACGAATATCAGCCTCAGTAAACTCAATATCTTGCCAGTTTGCACCTGTTAAGTGATGGTCCCATTCATTAGCACCACAAACAAAATCACACATAACACTTGCAGAATAATCAACAACAAGATCAATACCTAAACCTTTAATACCAATAAAGCCTTTTTTAAGTTCTAATGATTTAATCTCATCATCACTGGCAAATTCAAAATCACCAAATAGATTGTTTACTTTTATCTCATTTAGATCATGATCACCGCGCAACGCTAGAGCTTTAAAGTTATCACCAATTTTAATTATTAGAGTTTTAACACACTGTGACTTATCGACATTTAAAAACTCAGCTACATCTTCAATACTGGTTTTCTTCTTTGTTAAAACCTGCTCTTCGGTTGACTTAGCTTGACAGTTATTATCTTGCTTAGAAAAAGCTACTTTTTCTATATTTGCGGCATAATCAGACTCATCTGAAAAACAAATTGCATCCTCGCCACTATCTGCTAGTACGTGAAACTCATGTGACCTGTCACCACCAATTGATCCAGAGTCAGCCAGTACTGAGCGATATTCAAGACCCAGACGATCAAAAATATTACAGTAAGTCTTATGCATAATGTCATAGGTTTGTTGCAAGGAGTCTTGATTAAGATGAAATGAGTACGCATCTTTCATAATAAACTCACGTGAGCGCATCACACCAAAACGTGGACGAATCTCATCTCTAAATTTAGTCTGAATTTGATAAAAATTCATTGGTAATTGCTTGTAGCTACGCAAATATTGAGATGCTAAATTAGTAATAACCTCTTCATGTGTTGGGCCAAGACAAAATTCACGATTATGTCTATCATTAAAACGCAATAGTTCTGGACCATACTGATCCCAACGCCCAGACTCTTGCCACAATTCAGCTGGCTGAGCAACTGGCATTAATACCTCTTGTGCTCCAGAATTATTCATCTCTTGGCGAATAATATTCTCAACTTTTTGCAAAACCCTTACCCCCATAGGCAAGTATGAATACAGGCCAGACGCTAGTTTAGAAATAAGCCCAGATCGTATCATCAACTGATGTGAGATAATTTGCGCATCATTTGGCGCTTCTTTTTGTGTAGGGATTAAAAGATTAGTGGTTTTCATTGGGTATAAAATAAACGAAAAAATATAATAATTTTCTAATTTTACCTATGAGTGATATTCAAACTATTTTAATTTACGCTATTCCTGTACTATTTGCTATAACTGTACACGAAACTGCACATGGATGGGTGGCATCTATTTTAGGAGATCATAGTGCAAAAATGATGGGGAGACTAACACTCAACCCTATCAAACACATAGATCCAGTTGGCACTATACTTGTGCCAGCATTTTTATACTTTACATCTGGATTTATATTTGGCTGGGCCAAGCCAGTACCTGTTAACTTTAACGCTCTGAGATCGCCAAAAAAGGATATGTTTTGGGTTGCTATTGCTGGACCAGCAAGTAATTTTGTAATGACTATATTATGGTTAGGGTTGATTTTAATTGCTATCAACCTTGGGTCGCAATTTTTAGCCGATATGGCACAAGTTGGTATTCAGATTAACTTACTATTGGCTGTACTTAATTTATTGCCATTACCACCGCTTGATGGTGGTCGTATTGTTAGCTCACTATTACCAGGAAGATTGTCCTACCAGTACGATCAATTAGAGCCATATGGATTGTATATATTATTGGGGTTGTTATTCCTTGGAATATTTCAAAATGTCATTTTGCCAATTGTTAAAATTATTCAGCAATTTTTATTTGCTATTGTTGGAGTTGGACTTGTATAGAGAATCTTTGAATAAATTTAAGACAACTTAGATCTTAACAATTCATTAAGTAGTTTAGGGTTTGCCTTGCCTTGGGTGGCCTTCATAGCCTGACCAACAAAGAATCCTAATATCTTTTCATTACCAGACTTAAACTGCTCTACTTGAGGTGCATTATTAGCAATAATTTCATCAACAATTGCCTCAATTGCCCCAGTGTCGGTCATTTGCTTTAGACCTTTAGCATCGATAATTTCATCTGCACTGCCCTCACCATCCCATATAGCCTTAAAAACATCTTTGGCAATTTTTCCAGAAATAGTATCATCACCAATACGGGTAATAAGTAGAGATAAATCTTGCGCTGATACTGGAGAATTATCAATTTCAATTTGATTTTTATTAAGTGATGCAGAAAGCTCACCCATAACCCAGTTTGCGCAAAGTTTTGCGTTTGATGTATTGCCTTCTAGCATGATTTCAAAATAATCAGCTAAAGATTTTTGTGAAGTAAGCACATCAGCATCATAATCATTTAAGCCTAAATCATTTATAAATCTGGCTTTTTTCTCTTGCGGAAGCTCTGGTAATTCAGATTTAATATTTTCTAGCATTTCATCTGAAATCTCAACCGGTAAAAGATCTGGATCTGGAAAATAACGATAATCATTTGCCTCTTCTTTTGAGCGCATAGAGCGAGTCTCATTCTTTACTGCATCGTACAGGCGTGTTTCTTGTACAACCTCGCCCCCATCCTCGATAATGTCTTGCTGACGTTCAACCTCTAAATTAATGGCTTTTTCTAAAAATTTAAATGAATTAATATTTTTTAATTCTGCACGAGTACCAAGCTTCTCTTGCCCCATTGGACGGATAGAAACATTAGCATCACAACGAAACGACCCTTCCTGCATATTGCCATCACAAATACCAATATATTGCACCAAAGCATGAATTTTTTTAGCATATGCAACCGCCTCTTTGGCACTACGCATATCTGGCTCAGATACAATTTCTAATAGTGGAGTACCAGCACGATTAAGATCAATAGCGCTATAGTCATCAAACATATCATGTACTGACTTACCCGCATCCTCCTCTAGATGCGCACGAGTAACGCCGATTATTTTGGTTTCATCCCCAATACTAATCTCAATTTCACCTTCTCCAACTATTGGCCAATCAAGTTGTGAAATTTGATATCCTTTTGGTAGATCAGGGTAGAAATAATTTTTCCTATCAAATACATTGCGCTGATTAATATGCGCATTAACTGCCAATCCAAATCTAATTGCCTTATCAACCGCTTCCTTATTCAGAACTGGAAGAACTCCTGGCAAACCAAGATCTACCGCGCATGCTTGTGAATTTGGCTCTTGTCCAAATTTTGTAGATGCCGCTGAGAAAATCTTAGATTTAGTACTAAGTTGTGCATGGATTTCTAGTCCAATAACTGTTTCCCACTGCATACTAATTCTCCTGTGGCTCTTTAGTATGCCAATCAGTTTGTAACTGGAACTGATGTGCAATATTAAGTAGTTTGGATTCTGACCAATAATCACCAATAAGCTGCAATCCTACCGGTAAGTTTTGTGCAAATCCAGCTGGGATGCTCATACCAGGCAAGCCTGCCAAATTAGCAGAAAGCGTGTAAATGTCAGCTAAATACATTGATACCGGATCTTTCACTGAACCCAGGTCAAAGGCTGTAGTTGGCGATACCGGACCCATAATAACATCCACTTCTGTAAATGCCTTTTTAAAATCATCACTAATCAAATGTCTAGTTTTTTGTGCTTTTAAGTAATAAGCATCATAGTATCCAGCAGAAAGAGCATAAGCTCCAATCATGATACGACGCTTAACTTCATCACCAAAAGCCTCGCTACGTGAACGCAAGTATAAATCCTCTAAGTCTTTAGGGTCTTCACAGCGATATCCATACCTAACACCATCTAACCTTGAAAGGTTTGATGAGCACTCACAAGGAGCAACAATATAATAAGTTGGAATTGCATAAGCTGAATTAGGTAAAGACACTTCTTTAACAGTTGCACCCATTTTTTCAAATTCTTTAACAGCTGCCATAACACTACTAGCAACAACATCATCCAGACCTTCTGAGAAGAACTCTTTCGGCAGACCAATAGTCAAACCTTCAATTGAGTTATTCAGATTAGCCGTGTAATCTGGCACATCAACTTGTGCACTAGTTGAATCTTTTTCATCAAAACCAGCCATTGCATTTAAAACAATCGCTGAATCCTGCGCTGTTTTTGTCATTGGTCCGGCCTGATCAAGACTAGATGCATAAGCAATCATGCCGTATCTAGAAATACGCCCATAAGTGGGTTTAAGTCCAGTAATTCCACACAAGCTAGATGGTTGACGAATAGAACCACCAGTATCGGTTCCTGTGGCAAAAACACTTAATCCAGCAGCAACGCTGGCTGCTGATCCACCAGATGAACCGCCTGGTATTTTGGTTTTATTCCACGGATTTTTAACCTCTCCATAGTATGAATTTTCATTGCTAGAGCCCATAGCGAATTCATCCATATTAGCTTTACCAAGCATAACTAAGTCTTCAGAGTTTAGCTTGTGACTAACAGTTGCATCATAAGGTGAGACAAAATTATCAAGCATTTTTGAGCCTGCAGAGGTCTTCACACCTTTGGTACAAAAAATATCTTTATGCGCATAAGGGATGCCTGTAAGAATACCACTATCGCCTGCTGCAATTTTATCGTCTGCAGCTTGTGCTTGGATCATAGCTAAATCATCAGTTACAGTAATAAAAGCATTAAGATCTGATTTGTTAATACGATCAAGATAATATTTAGTTAGCTCAACTGATGAAAACTCTCTATCCTTAAGCCCTTGCGCTAATTCGACAATAGTTTTTTTATGCATTATGAATTTATTCGATTACAGTTGGTACTAAATAATGTTTATTTCCAATCTTAGGAGCTATTGTTTGAAACAATTCAGATTGGTCTTGCTCGTTAACAACATCCTCTCTAAGACGTTGAGACATATGTAGTGGATGAGCCATTGGCTCGATATCGTCAGTATCAATATCTGCTAATTGCTCTGCTAGACCAAGAATTGAATTTAAATCTTTTGTATTGCTTTCAAGTTGTTCGTCGCTTAAAGATAAGCGCGCTAAATATGCAATTTGACCAACCTGATCCTGGGTTAATGACATATTAATTACGGCATTGGCATTTTGTTAAAAACGCTAAGAGGTTTTGCAAATGAAGAGCGTAGTATTGTTAGATCGCGCTGCATCCATTGCATTGAATCCTGCATAGTTGTCATATTCTTGTTCATTTCTTCCATGTTAATAAGCATAGGCTCTAAGGCATCCATTTTGGCACTAACATGAGTTAAATCAGCAGAAATATTATCTAAATTATCTAGCTTTCCAGCAACAATTACCATATTGTTATTAACTTCATTAAAGTTCTTTTGCATATGTGCAACCGAACTTGTCATTTGTGTAACATTTTTAGAAAGCTTATCAATACTTACAACCATAGAACTCATATTGCCGCCCATATTCGGGTCCATAGAGTTTGCTAAACGCGTCATATCTTGAGTAATTGAGTAAATAACCACAAAAAATCCAATAATAATAGCACTAAATACTGCAAGAGCAGGCAGGAACAAACGCTCAAATTTAGAACTGGTTTGCTCTTCCATTTTTGTAACTAAGCTCTCCAAACATTCTATCGTAGGAACTTCAGTTTTATGATCTATAGCTGATTTTTGTTCTTTAAATGTCATAATATTACCTTGTGTTTATTAAGTTGTTAAGCAAAACTCACCAATCACCTGGTCCAACAGGATGTCTTGATAATTGTTACAAATAAATGCATCACCTAATTTCCTTAACAATACTAAACGAATATTACCATCAATAACTTTTTTATCAACAGACATAGACTTCATGAAATCAGAAGGCGTAATTTTACCATAAATCGTACTTGGTAAATTAGCATTCTCTAATAAACCCCTAACTCTGTTAATATCATCTGCACTTAAAAAACCTTCCGACTGAGACAACCTTGCAGCCATAAGCATACCTACAGCAATAGCCTCGCCATGTAGGTACACACCATAACCCAGAATATTTTCAATTGCATGACCAAATGTATGACCAAGATTTAACAAAGCTCTTTTTCCTGCTTCTAGCTCATCCTGAGCAACAATATTAGCCTTATCTAAGCATGATTGGTATACCGCTTCAATCATTAACAACTTATCTCTAGCCATCAAACCATCGATATTATTTTCTAAGAACTCTAAAAACTCTATATTTCCTAGTAAGCCATATTTAATAACTTCAGCCATACCTGCTGAATACTGTCTATCATCTAAAGTATCGAGTGTATCCATGTCGATCACTACACACTTTGGCTGATAGAATGCACCAATCATATTCTTACCTAACTCGTGATTAACTCCAGTCTTACCACCAACAGATGAATCAACCTGCGATAGAAGTGTGGTGGGTATTTGTATAAAATTCACCCCGCGTTGATAACTTGCTGCGGCAAAACCTGTCATGTCACCTACAACACCGCCACCAAGTGCAATTAAAGTACAAGAACGATCGAATCTTACCTCTAACAATGCACTAAAGATAGTATTAACTGTGTCTAAGGTCTTGTACTGCTCTCCATCTGGAAGAATGACTTCAGAGATTTTATAACCTTCTAGTAAAGCTTTAACCTTATCCAAATAAAGTGGCGCAACAGTAGTATTGGTTACAATCATAACCTGCTTACCAGCAATATGTTTTGTTAGTAATTCTGAATTTGATAATAAATCCTGACCAATATAAATCGGGTAAGATTTTTCATCTAAATCAAGATTAAGTTGTCGCATTATGCAAACTCTCTTTTTTCACCATCACCAGCCACATTTTCAACACAGCGAGTGCACAATTCTGGATGTTTGTCATTACTACCAACATCTTCGCGGTGATGCCAACAACGCACACATTTCTCATACTCAGATTTAGTAACTTCAATAAACACTCCATCTCCAGCCTCAATACACTTGTCAGTTTTTTCGTCTAATGGGTGAATTCTAGCATATGAAGTAATAAATACAAATCTAAGCTCGTCACCTAACTTTGTCAGTGACTTATAAATATCATCATTGCAATAAATATCTACCTCTGCGTCTAGCGAAGAACCAATAATTTTTTCACTACGCATGCCTTCCATTTGCTTACGAATATGCGGGTTAATTACACGAGCCGCATCAATTGCATCATTCTCATATCCACTTGTTAGGTCTTCATACCAAGATTCAAGGAACACACTGCCATTCTTTTCACTAGGCATGTTTTGCCAAATCTCTTCTGCAGTAAATGACAACACTGGAGACAACCAACGCACCATTGACTCAACAATATGATTAAGTGCGCTCTGAGCACTTCTTCTTGCTAATGAATTCTCAGTAGTAGTGTACTGTCTGTCTTTAATAATATCAAGATAAAATCCGCCAAGATCATTGGTGCAAAAATTAAGCACTAATTGCATTACATTGTGGAAATTATAATTATCATAAGATTCAATTACTTGTGATTGAATTTCAGCAGTTTTTGTAATAATCCATTTATCTAAATCTAACAATTCATTGCCATCCAACTGGTGTTCTTTTGGATTAAATCCAGCGGTATTAGCCAACATAAAACGTATTGTGTTACGAATTCTTCTGTAAGAATCAGCTGAACGCTTTAGAATCTCATCAGACACTGTCATCTCACCAGTGTAATCTGTTGATGCAATCCACATACGCAAGATATCTGCACCTAAATTGTTCACCACCTTTTGTGGACTCATAACATTGCCAAGCGATTTTGACATTTTTTTACCATCCTTATCAACAGTAAACCCATGTGTAAGAACTTGCTTATAAGGCGCCTTGCCATTAATAGCCACTGAAGAAATAATTGATGACTGAAACCAGCCGCGATGTTGATCAGACCCTTCTAAATATAAATCTGCCACATCAGATAACTCTTCTCTAGCTTTTAACACTGCAAAATGACTAACTCCAGAATCAAACCAAACATCTAGCGTGTCTGTAGCCTTGTCATAATTATCGGCATCATCACCAAGCAAGTCTTCAATGCTAGCTTCAAACCAAGCCTCAATTCCACCTTCTTCAATCATGCTTGAGATCTTATCAAACAATTCATTTGTATTTGGATGTAGCTCTCCAGTTTGCTTATGTGTAAATAAAGTAATTGGTACACCCCAAAATCTTTGGCGAGAGATACACCAATCAGGTCGATTACCAACCATAAGCTCAATACGCTTTTGCCCCCAATCAGGTATCCATTTAACTTTTGGAATCTCAGAATTAACCACATCTCTAAGTCCATTTTGTTGCATAGATACAAACCACTGTGGAGTGGCTCTAAAAATAACTGGCGTTTTATGTCTCCAACAATGTGGATATGAGTGCTCTAGAGACTCATGCTTTACAAGAGTATTGGCTTTTTCTAGAATATCAATCACACTAGCATTAGCCTTAAAAATAAACTGGCCACCTAAAAGTTCAGTATCTTCAAAAAACACACCTCTTCCGTCTACTGGACACTCAACTGGCAAATTATATTTTCTGCCAACAGCAAAGTCTTCTTGACCATGTGCAGGTGCTGTATGCACTGCACCAGTGCCAGCTTCGGTGGTTACATGATCACCTAGAATAATAGGCACTTGTTTATCATAAAAAGGATGTTTTGCTTTTAAGCCTTCTAAATCAACACCGGAGAAGGTTTTATCAGAAATAACAGCATCTATACCATAGCGACTAATTGCATTTTCTGCCAAAGCTTGCGCCAGTAACAAATACTCACTACCAGTATCAACCAAAACATAATCAAGCTCCGGATGAAGAGCAACTGCCTCATTAGCTGGCAGTGTCCATGGCGTGGTTGTCCAAATAACAACAAAAACTGACTTATCAACACCAAAGATAGCATCATCAATAACTTGGAATTTAACATCAATAGCTTCGGAGCGTTTATCTTTGTATTCAACCTCTGCTTCAGCCAAAGCCGATCCACAATCAGTACACCAATGCACTGGCTTATAGCCTTTTGACACATGGCCATTTTCAACAATATTGCCTAGTGCGCGCACAATATCAGCTTCATATTGAAAATCTTTAGTTAGGTACGAATTATCCCAATCGCCTAGTATTCCTAAGCGTTGAAAATCTTGTTTTTGCTTAGCAACTTGAACATCAGCATATTTTCTGCACTCTGCCCTAAAAGTATTGGCATCAATCTTAACTCCAACTTTGCCTTTCTTTTTTTCAACATTAAGCTCAATTGGCAAGCCATGACAATCCCAACCAGGAACATACGGAGCATCAAAACCAGATAATGATTTTGATTTGACAATAATATCTTTTAGTACTTTATTAACAGCATGGCCAATATGAATATCGCCATTTGCATACGGAGGGCCATCATGCAAGATGAACTTTGGCTTACCTTGATTATGTTCACGAATGCGTGCGTAAAGATTATCGTCTTGCCAGTGTTTTAGAAAACCACCCTCTCTATTAGCAAGGTTTGCCTTCATAGCAAACTTAGTGGCAGGTAGATTTAGGGTTGACTTGTAATCAGACATTTACGCTTAAAAGTGTTATAAATAAAAGCGTAATTATACTTTATGCTTAAAGTTTTTTGAAAACGATAAATGGCTATATTTGTTGCTGTTTAGAGTAGTAAAGCTTAATTAAAATCCCAACAATTATTGATGCTGAAATAAAGAAAATACCACTCCAAGATACTGTGTCAGTAATTATTTTTAAAAAATTATAATTTTACTGAATTAAGAAGCAGTTTTACCTGTCCAGGTTTTAGATAGTCATATTGGTTAGCTTTAAGGTTTTCTGGTAGACGAATTTCTCCAAAACGTATACGTATTAGACGTGAAACTTTAAAACCTAAAGCCTCCCATAAGCGTCTAACTTCACGCTTTTTACCTTCTTTAAGTACAACCTTATACCAACGATTAGCGCCCTCTCCACCGCCGATAGTGACTTGATTAAATTTAGCAAAACCATCATCTAACTCAACACCTTTAGTTAGTTTTTTTATATCCTCATTCTCAACCTGACCGAGCACGCGAACCGCATATTCTCGGTCAATTTCTGAGCTTGGATGCATTAACTTATTGGCCAAATCACCATTGTTGGTAAACAGCAACAAACCAGAAGTATTAAGATCTAAGCGCCCTACCATAACCCAACGCGACTCTTTAGGCAGCAAACTATAAACACTCTTGCGCCCCTCGTCGTCCTTATTTGAACAAATAACACCAGCTTGCTTATTTAAAATAATAACTTTGGTCTCTTCCTCTTTGTAGCGCTCAAGATCAACGCTTCTACCATCAATCTTTACCTTGTCAGTAATTTCACACTTATCACCAATCTGAGCAGTCTTATTATTAACTTCAATACGACCTTGCTCTATTAGCCTTTCAGCCCAACGGCGCGATCCATAGCCAGCAGTTGCAATAAGTTTTTGTAGTCTTTCAGCCATAATAACAATCTAGAATAAATTTAAAACAGAATATCCTGTTAATAATAAGTTTTGTGTAATTTTTCATTTTATGGGCTTAGTAAATAATTCCCATTGACTCTCTAACTTCGGCCATAGTTTCTTTAGCTACACTACGAGCTTTTTCAGACCCCTCATGAATAATTTGTTTAATTAAATCAGGATCGGCCTGATACTTAGCAATGCGCTCTTGCATTGGTAAAAGTTCAGACTTCATTGCATCAATAACTGGCTGTTTACATTCCACACAACCCATCTTCGCACCTGTACAACCTTCAACAACCCAATCACAGACTTGATTATCTGAATACACATTGTGTAATTGCCATACTGGACATTTTTTAGGATCTCCAGGATCTGTAAGCTTAATACGTGCAGGGTCTGTTGGCATGCGCTTAATCTTTGTCTCAATTTCATCCACTGTATCACGCAGGGAGATAGTATTGCCATATGATTTACTCATTTTTTGCCCATCCAATCCTGGCATCTTCGATGCTTTGGTTAATAACGAATCCGGCTCTGGCAAAATTATTTTACCCACTCCTTCAATATATCCTGCTAAACGCTCACGATCACCAAGAGTAATATTTTGTTGCTCTTGTAATAGCGCTTGTGCCTTAACTAGAGCCTCATCATCTCCAGTTTCTTGATAGGCTTTACGTAATGAGCGAAATAATTTGGCTTGTTTTTTGCCCATCTTACCAATAGCGGCCTCTGCTTTTTCTTCAAAATCAGCTTCACGGCCATAAATATGGTTAAAACGTCGAGCAACTTCACGTGTTAGTTCTACATGTGCAACTTGATCTTCACCTACCGGCACTAATCCGGCCTTATAAATTAATATATCAGCACTTTGTAAAAGCGGATAGCCTAAAAATCCATAGGTGCCTAAATCTTTAGTTTTTAATTTAAGCTGTTGGTCTTTGTAAGACGGTACACGCTCTAACCAGGAAAGTGGTGTAGACATTGACAACAACAAGTGTAGCTCCGCATGTTCTGGAACTTTTGACTGTACAAAAATTGTAGAAGTGTTTGGGTTAATTCCAGCCGCTAGCCAATCAACCACCATCTCCATAACATTAGCTTCAAGGTCAATCTTGTCAGAATAGTGAGTGGTAAATGCATGCCAATCAGCCACAAAAAAGTAAGAATCATACTCATTTTGTAATTCTAGCCAATTCTTCAGAACCCCATGATAATGACCTAAATGAAGTCGTCCAGTTGGACGCATGCCTGATAAAACTCGATTGTCTTGCATTATGTATATATTTGCCTAATTAAATGGCTAGATTATACCCGAGTACTGCTCTAGAGCGTCCAGTACAAGATTCTTATGTAGCTCAACTTTATGACTTAATATGGGGGCTATATTCTCTGCATCTCCACCAGTTAACATAATCGTTAAATCATTATAAGATTCCAGATAAATATCAATTTGTCTGTCAATAGTGCTAATCAACATTTGTGTAGTACCAAAACTCCAAGCATCTTTAGTATTATCAGCAATATTGCCAGACTTTAGTTTAATACAACTAGTAGAAAAATTATCAAAACTATTGCGCAATGCTTTAATCCCGGGCATTATTAACCCGCCTTGGTGCTTGCCATCGGCAAGTACAACATCAAAAGTAAGCGCACTACCAATATCGACTATCAACAGATTTTGACTGGGATGTTTGCTTATGCCGCCTAGTATCGCCAAAAACCTATCAACACCAAGTTCACTGGGGTTTTTATAAGCGCTTTGAAAGTTATTAAGACTAGGTTTTGATTCTACAAACACAGCATTTGTTAACCCGTCCAAAATAGATCTATCACCCACACAACTAACAAAAACTTTTTCAGCTGGTGGTAATTGTGCAACATCAAAACCCTTAGCTAGTGCTGAGCTATACTCACCATCAAATAGCCATTTAACTGCAGTATTACCAACATCCAAGAACAAATTATTCATTGTTACAGTTTAAATGTAATTTATAGACTGGTTTTATAAGTTACTGTATTTTTACTTATACTGAAGTACAGGGTCGATTTAGGCCCAAGAGCTTACCAGCAGGTGATAAGCCTTATAAGCCATTGATAAGGATGTGTGCATAAATACTTGCAGCATACCCCAGCGCAATGACAGGTGTCCATCTAAGGTGCGATCCAAATGTATACAACCCTTTTGATTGACCCATAAGCGCCACACCTGCAGCAGATCCAATTGAAAGTAGAGAGCCTCCAACACCAGCAGTAAGTGTAACCAATAACCATTGACCGTGCGACATCTCAGGATACATAGTAAGTACAGCAAACATAACAGGAATGTTATCCACAATTGCTGAAAGGATGCCAACTAAAATATTAGCATTTGTTGGACCTAAATCAGCATACATTAAGCCTGATGCTAACTCTAAATAACCAATAAAACCAAGACCGCCAACACTAACAATAATGCCAAAGAAGAATAACAATGTATCCCACTCAGCGTTGGAAACGTTTTTAAAAATATCGAATTCTTGATTGTTTTTCTTTGCAGATCTTCGAATAAAGAATCCTGTAATTAATAAATAACTCAAACCTGTCATCATTCCCATAGCTGGAGGTAGATGTAGGTAGTTGTGAAAACTTACTGCTGTTGCGATGGTAATCATAAATAGAACAGTTATTACAATACCACCTTCTTTAATTAGAACATCTTGTTCTGGGAGGTGAACCTCTTTATTTTCAATAGCAAACTGCATGATAAATGCCGGCACCAAGAAATTAACGAGCGATGGAATAAATAATGCAAAAAATTCAGAGAATTCTACTATGCCTTTTTGCCATACCATAAGAGTAGTAATGTCACCAAACGGACTAAATGCGCCACCAGCATTTGCCGCCACTACAATATTAATAAATGAAATTGATACAAACACCGGGTTGCCTTTACCTACAGTCATAACTACCGCACCCATGATAAGCGCTGTTGTTAAATTATCAGCCACTGGAGAAAGGAAAAATGCTAAAAATCCAGTAAGCCAAAACAACTGCTTGAAATTAAAACCTTTGTTAATCAGCCAGTCTTTCAGTTGTTCAAATACATTACGCTCACGCATTGCTTCAATATAAGTCATGGCAACCAGCAAGAATAATAACAATTCAGCATATTCTAAAAAATTATGCCTTAGAGCAGATTCTGCAGCATGCGGTATACCATTTGCAGCATATTCCCAACCAATCAAGCCCCAAATAAGACCTGCCAAAAGAATAACTGGCTTTGATTTTCTAAAGTGAGTAAATTCCTCTACCATTACCAAGGCGTATGCAAGTACAAACAAAATCAGTGCAAAATAACCTACCCAATGTGTAGTTAGATCAATTGTTTCGCTATCTGCAACCCCTGATGAAGCAAATACAGATACTGGTAAAAGTAATAATAAAAATACTAATTTATTCATTTTTCAATCCTTGAGACTATTTCCCCGTTAATATTATCAAGTCTAATTTCACTATCCTTGTATTCAACCTCAATGGTTGCCAAACATAGCGATTTGCCTAATGATTTTACACTACGTATAACCACACCCGAAGCTTTAGCAGATTTTGAATTACTTACAATTAACCCATCTCCAATGCCAATATCGCCCTCACATTCAAACTGATACATTCGTCTTTTAGCCTTACCAAGATAATGCAAGCGTGCAACCACTTCCTGACCTGGATAGCACCCTTTGGTAAAACTTACGCCTTTTTCATCAATATCAAGGTTTAACACTTGTGGCACAAATTGCTCGGATGTTTTCAAATATACCTCAGGAACCTGTTTCTCGATACAAATTTGAGACCAGTTTTCATAATGTGAAATCTCAATACCCTTAATCGAATCAACCAAGGCAACAGACTGCCTATTATTTAAGCTAAAAGCACCCTCAAGCACCTCATCAACCAAGCCAAGCTGGATTATTTGATCAGATATATCTTCAATAACCACATCAGACATCATCTTAAACATAGTTAACTTTTGAACAATAATGCTTAATAAATCACTTGGAAAAGACAAGTAAAAGCCATCATCTTTTTTCATCACCCAAATAAGTGCAATAATTCTACCCTGATGCTGGCAATAGGCATTTAGCTGAACTTTGCCTTCTTCTAAGGCATCAATGTCATTGGAAAATTGACCTTGTAAAAAGCTCTGCACATCGGCGCCATTAAGTTTTAACAACCCTCTGTCTTTTAACTTTGTAATCATTAAACAGTATATTAATTAATAAAACCTATATTTTAAATGATTTACCAATAATTCACTTTTTCTAGCGCAATAAAGTGGGGAAGGCCTTGCCTTCCTCATTAAAACTCAAAATCATTAATAGTTAATGGGTTATTTTTATTGTCAGCAAAGGATAAAGACGCTTTTTTGATAAACATTTTGTAATCAGCCAATGATCCTGTTTCGGCAATAATGGATTGTATAATTTCTTCGTTGCAAATATTTTTACCAAGCGCTGGCTGAATATATTCATTAATACTAGATTTTACCAAGTGCAAGTTTGGATTAATTTTATGATGCTTATAATTAAGATTTACATAAGCTGAAACAACTGGCAGTGCAAAATCTCCACTTAAATGCTTTGCTTTAAATTTACCTTGAAACAAACTTCCGCTTCTTTTTTCTTGTTGATTGAAATACATTGTGTAAGACGTACCAAGTCGCTGCATAAATTGTGAAATGCCATTGTCAATTTCTTGTCTTAACAACAAATGATAATGATTCGGCAACAAACAATAGGCAACAATACTCACCAGCTGATCACCACTAGCAATAATAGTCTTATCTTTATAGCGACTACGCTTATTAGCAATATATTTTCTACTATCTGTCGTATTTAACAGTTTCATCCTGTTAAAGAAAAATTCTTGCTGTTCTTTGGTGTTAAAAATAATGCGCTTATCTACCCCGCGATTAAACACATGATAATACTCACCGTTTGAAAATTCTATATTTCTAATACCCATATTAAATATTGTACATAAATTTACCATTAGTGGGGAAGGCCTTGCCTTCCTCAAAGAGGTGAAAAAAAACCCCCAACTGAAGTTGGGGGTTTTAGACTTAAACTTTTAGTTTAAGTTAACTGTTTTCTAAATAAGATTTAGAATTTAACAGCTAGCTCAAAGTCTAAAACTTCTGTGTCATTAGTAGCTCCAGCTTTATCAGTATCTGTGTAAGTTACTTCAAGAGTTGAGCCACCAGCTAATGGACGAGTTACTTGGAAAGTGTTTACGTCGAAGTCTGTAGAAGCAGCAGAGTCAACTGATACGAAACGTGCAGAAACTTTGTTACCGCCAACAGAACCAGCAAGCTTAACAGAAGTAAGATCATCGCCTGCACCCACACCGTTAGCAGCAGAATCACCGAAGTAACTAGTATCACCAGCAAAAGTGTAGCTTGAATCAGCATTAGCATCTGCTAAAGTAACTGTTACGCCGTTTAATTCTTTAGAAAGAGTTACGTAACTTGCATCAGAGTTTGCAGCGTCAGCACTGATCGTAGCAAAACCAAGAGCAAAGCCAGAAAGGTCAGTTGATGCATATACTTCATCAGAAGTGTGCTTCATGTTGTACTTAAGATTCACACCACCAAGGTCGCCTGAAAAAGTAGTTTTAGTTGCAGATTTTTGAGAATCACCTTCTAAAGCAATTTTAACACCAGAAACGCTACTTGAAAGAATCCAGTTACCAGTTGAACGAGTAGCATTACCAGTAAAAACTGTATCTCCAGGGTTCCAAGTACCTGCCTTAATACTTACGTCACCAACTTTAGTTGATAACCATGCATCTTCAGTATTAGTTGAGCTACCACCGTCCATAGAAAGTTCAACGTGAACTTTAGAGTCGCCGTTTGAACCAGCAAGTACTAAGTCAACTTCGTTAGTAACTGTGTCAGTAGTAGTACCGTTAGCATCTTTGTTCTTGTAGTTTGCTTTAGCAGTACCAGTGATAGAAATATCAGCCATAGCAACTGAAGTCATTGTAGCTGCTACTGCAGCTGCGATTAATTGTTTTTTCATTTTTTGTCTCCAAAATTAAATAAAAATGTCAGAATAATTTCTGACGGTTTTCCCAACTTTTTGTCAAGATAGTGCATATTATAAGAATATTATTTTAAAAGTCAACACTTTTTGCAAAAAAAATACAAAAAACACATATTTACTACAAATATAGTACTCTTAGTAACTAAAAACAGTCTGAAAAGCCTTATTTAATAGGATTTTCAGTACTTTTAAGTAAAAATACTACATTTTTGCAAAAATACTACAAGAGACACACAGCCACCCTCAACTTAGAAGTGGCAAGTAATTAAAATTGCCTTAAAACAATGACAACAATAGCTTTTGATTGGATTTTTAATAGCATTTAATGTCTCTTTTCTATACTTATATATATGTCATTAAATTTCAGACAATAAAAAACCGAGATACGTTCTCGGTTTTTTAATGACTTATAAATGTATGTATATAGTTTTAATTTTTAGTTAAGTTTGAGGCGGGCTGTCTGTTTGAAATCGGAAGGTATAAAACATACACGACAAGTCAAACAAACAGCCCAACAAAGAAATTAACAAAAATTAGAATCTATATTAGTGCCATGCAATCATTGCTAATAACATTGGGATAGACAATATTACGTTTATTGAAGATGCCAACGCCGCATTCTTCTTCGCTGTGACAATCTCTTCAGCAGATGCTGAAACCATACCTAAGATCTTTTGTTGATTTGGCCAGATGATGATCCAAACATTAAATGCCATGATTGTACCCATCCATGCACCTATGCCAATTATCTCGTAACCCTGAGCAAGAGTAAACGCACCGACAACACCATCAACACCACGACCTTGTAGAGCTAGAAGAATTAAACCTAATGCCCAAGTTGTAGCTGCTGCCATTCTAAACCACAAAAGCGCTCTAGGTGCAATATACTTGCCAATTGCTGCTGGGCCTGGGCCGTCAGTATCAGCTAGGGCCTCACCCATACCTGGTACTTGTACAAAGTTAAAGTAGTAAAGTAATCCTACCCATAAAACACCTGCTGCAACATGTAACCATACATGCATTGAGTAGTGATTCATATTGCCTGTGCCATTAAATGCAACAAATACTATTGCTGCAAATAAAAATCCTAATAAAATTTTGCCTTTAACTGAATTAACGTATTCCATTTTTTTGCCTCTGCTATTTAGAAGTTGATTATTATAATAAGGTATTATACACTCGTGTGAATATTTATTGACTTAAGTCAAGCTTTTGCATATTAATAACTTAGAAAAAATTATGCCAGAATTGCCAGAGGTGGAAACCACTAAACGTGGACTAGAACCGCTAATTGTAAATCAAACTGTTGAAAGAGTACTATTACATCGTGATAATTTACGCTGGGATATACCCAAACATCTGAATACTACGTTTGCTAATCAAAAAGTTAAATCTATTAAACGCAGAGGCAAGTACTTACTTGTAGAGTTTGATGTTGGTACATTAATAATGCATCTAGGTATGAGTGGGTCAATTAAAGTAGTTGATAAAAACACACCACTTATAAAGCACGATCATTTCGAGGTGATTTTTACCAATGGTAAATCTATGCGTTTGAATGACCCTAGGCGCTTTGGTGCGGTGCTATTTTCCAAAGACGGTTCGCATAAATTATTAGACTCTTTGGGAGTTGAGCCACTAGAGGGGTTATTTGACGATACATATTTATATACGCGCTCACGCAAAAAAATGCAAAACATCAAGGCCTTTATTATGGATAGTAAGGTTGTAGTTGGAGTGGGTAATATCTACGCATGTGAGAGTTTGTTTAAATCGGGCATTGACCCGCAACGCAAAGCTGGCGAAGTTTCTAAACAAAAATACAAACTACTAAGTGAGAATATTAAATCTATTTTAAAAAAATCAATTGAGTCTGGTGGTACTACGCTACAAGACTTTTCTCAAGTAGATGGCTCGCCTGGGTATTTTGCCCAAACTTTATTAGTATATGGGCGTGAAGGTGATAGTTGCGACACTTGCAATGGTAAAATAGAGCGAATTACACAAAATCAACGCTCAACGTTTTATTGCAAACAATGTCAGACATAGATACTCCACAAGAATTATTCGAAACTAATTGCTCAACTAACTCCGAGCCGTTCGCCTTACAAAACCTTGGCAGTTATATGGAGCCAGAGTTTAGTGAGAATTGTATTGTTATAATTGACCCCAATATGCAGATTCATAACCTGGCATACGCTGTAGTGCGCTATGACGGAGATATGTATTTTCGTCAATACATTGAACGCGGTAATGATAAATTCCTAATTCCTTTAAACACCCAACACGATGAAATTGAGCTTAAGAGTGAGTTCGAAGTAGTTGGCTGTGTGGTACAACAAAAACAGCGCAAGCAAAAACCACTGCATTATTACCACCTTAATCCATTTACTAAAACTATGGATTTCAGTGCTAGTGGTAAAGAGAAAGATAAAAAATCTTAAAAACTACTCAATCCAGATAAGGTTAGCCATTCTGCCTGATTTAGAGCCGTCCCGACGATAAGAAAAGTAATCGCCCTTCTGGGCAAATGTACACTGATCTCCGCCGGTGATATTTCTAACTCCTAAACCATTAAGAATAATTGTTGCCGCCTGATAAATATCTAATTTATATTTATCACCTGATTTTATAAATGAGGGCTTAAGATTTTCATCTTTATCAATAAACTGATCAAACACCTCTTTGCCAACTTCAAAATTTTTCTGAGATATTGCTGGGCCAAAATGTATTAATAAATCCGTAGCGTCAAACTTATTGACAAAAGATTCAATCACTCCATTTACAACACCCTTCCATCCTGCGTGCGCCACACCAACTTTGGTACCAGATTTATTACTAGCAAAAATTGACAAGCAGTCTGCTGTTAGCACACAACAAACCACATTCTTATCACTTGTAACTACAGCGTCACCTACGCATTCAGCGCTTGTAGCCTCTAAACAGTTGTTCGAATGCACCTGTTCTAAATATTTTGGCAAGCTAGGCAGATTGTAATACTTAACAAGCAATGCCCGATTGTGCTCAACTAAATCCAGGTCATCACCCACATGTGTGGCAAGATTAAAATTTTGATAATTATTCTGAGTTACCCCACCCTCAATCATTCTTGGTGTTGAGACTAGATGAACATTTTCAGGAAATTTGTTCACATTTAAACAGGGTCAAATTCACTTAAAACCTGGAGCAACTCTTGTAAATCTTGTGGCAAAGGTGCTTTCCATGACATTGACTCGCCAGTGATTGGGTGGGTTAAACTAAGTTTTTTGGCGTGTAGCGCTTGACGATTAAAGCCTTTAAGCGCATTTTTAAGTGCATCATCGGCTTTTTTAGGAAAACGAATCTTGCCACCATACATTGAATCAGCAATAAGTGGGTGATCAATATAAGACATATGCACACGGATCTGATGAGTGCGCCCTGTTTCCAAAATACATTTCACATGAGTATGATTAGCAAAACGATCAATAACTCGATAATGAGTGATGGCATGTTTGCCCTCTTCAACTACAGCCTGTCTAATTCTATCTTTTGGGTCACGACCAATAGGCTCATCTACCGTACCACCAGATATCATATGCCCATAAACAACAGCCGAGTATTCGCGCGAAACGCTATGAGTTTGTAGTTGTTCAACTAGATTCTTTTGTGCCAATTCACTGCGAGCAACCACCATAAGTCCTGAAGTGTTTTTGTCTAATCTATGCACAATCCCGGCTCTATCTAAGTTAGCCAAAGATGAATCATAATGCAGAAGTGCATTAGCAAGCGTACCGCTCCAGTTTCCGGCACCAGGATGAGTAACCAGCCCTACTGGTTTATTAACAACAAGGATATCGTCGTCTTCATAAACCACATCAATGGCAATATCTTCAGCTTGCCAATCGTTGGTTTTTTCTTGCTTAATAGTTACAGAAACAATTTCACCACCAAGAATTTTTTCTTTGGGCTTGAAAGTATTACCATTAAGTAGAGCATCGCCAGAGCGAACCCACGAGGTAATTTTTGATCTTGAGTAATCTGGCAACATTTGCGCAAGAGCGCTATCTATACGTTGGCCAATTAGTCTATCGGGGATGATTACTTGTAATTGACTCATAAAAATTTTATTGGTAATTTGGCGTCGCGTAAGAGATTTGAACTCCTGTTACCAGAATGAAATCCTGGGGTCCTGGGCCAGACTAGACGAACGCGACAAAAAGTATTTTAATAGATAAAAAAAAATGGTTTAGCTTTTTTTAAGAAACTAAACCATTTTTATAGATATGGCATCGCCTAGGAGAATCGAACTCCTCTTACCAGGATGAAAACCTGGGGTCCTAACCGATAGACGAAGGCGACATAAATTTTCTTTGCTTTTGGTGGAGCTAAGCGGGATCGAACCGCTGACCCCGACACTGCCAGTGTCGTGCTCTCCCAGCTGAGCTATAGCCCCAAACACTGGTACGTAAGCAAAAGAAGTAAATTATATCCTCTAAGATGAATTAGTCAAGACTAGTTTGGTAAAATATTTGTATGAAACTAAAAAAAAATAACAAAAATAGCTACAAAATAGAATCATTGCATCATGTTGGAGTGTATGAAAACTCCATTCATTTTATATTTGATCATAATTCAAAAACTTGTGCGATAATTGATCCGGCGTGGGATGCGGATTTATTTATTCAAAAAATAACCGAAAAAGGTTATAAGCTTACAGATGTTTGGTTAACTCATTGGCATGGCGATCATGTTAACGCTGCTGATGAAATTACTGAAAAAACTGGAGCTAAAATTACTATAGGTGCTAATGAGGTTCCATATTTAGAAATAAATAGCGAAATAACCACAGTTAACGATGGCGATATAATTAGTCTTGGAGATACAAAAGCAACAGTTATTAACACTCCTGGGCACACTGCTGGGGGGGTTTGTTATCTACTGGATCATGACCTGATTGTTGGCGATACCTTATTTGTATATGGCGCGGGACACTGCTCAGCACCTGGGGGAAATATAGATGCATTTTTCCATTCAATGCAAAAACTTAGAAAAGTTGATGATGATATAGCTCTGCATTGTGGGCATGATTATGGAATAAAAATTTCCACCACCATGGGTGAACAAAAAAATGGCAATGCGTTTTTAATGATAGATAAACAAGAAGACTTTGTGCGCTATATTAATGGTATGCAACAAGGATTAATAGCCTACCCTACCGATGCTGTAACCAAAAAAGAAATTGAATTGATGTTATGATCGGAGTGTTTGGCGGGTCATTTGATCCTATTCATTTTGCTCATCTAAATAATACAATAGCAATTAAAAATGAGCTGGCATTATCCAAGCTGTTTTTGATGCCGTGTGCCAACCCTGTACACAAAGACACACTTAACTTCTCAACAACTCAGCGCCTTGCTATGCTGCGCATTATAGAAAATGAATTTGATGGTTTGTCAATCGACACTCGCGAAATAGACAGAGGGGGTGAATCTTATACAATTGACTCTCTAAAAGAAATAAAAACTGAACACTCAAAAACAACAATTTGCCTAATTATTGGTGCCGATAGTTTTATTAACTTGCGTAGCTGGAAAGACTGGAAAGAGTTTAAAAATTATTGCCATCTGGTGGTTATTAATAGGCCAGGTATAGATATTGCAAAAGATCTAACTCATAATTTTAAGCTAGCAAATAGTGTCAATGATTTACAAAGCCAAGCATCTGGGTATGTATATTTTGCTAATACACCAATGCTTGATATTTCTTCTAGTGAAATTCGTAGTATTCTTTTAAATGACAACTTGAGTGGTAAAATAGCCGAACAAAAAAATCTGTCCGACTTATTGCCAGATTCAATCGTTAATTACATTAAGAGCTTATGAACCTAGAACAACAACTAAAAACCGTTACTGAAACCATTGAAGAGCTAAAAGGTGAGGATGTAGTTACCCTGAAAGTGCTAGAACAAAGTGCTGATATTGAGGCTATTGTTATTGCCACTGGACGCTCAACACAACATGTGCGCGGTATTGCTGAAAATGTGAAAATTGAGGCTAAACGCCTTGGTATGAAGGTTGTTGGTATTGAAGGCACAGAAACTGGGCACTGGGTGCTTATAGATTTGGCCGAAGTGGTTGTACATGTTATGACTGAAAAAACCAGAGAATTCTACAAACTAGAAAAACTTTGGTCTGGCGCTGAAAGTAAATAAAAATATGAAGATCAACCTGATTGCAATTGGCAAAAAAATGCCAGATTGGATACAAACAGGGATTAATCATTATCAAAAGCAACTACCATCTCAGCTTAACTTTAATCTAATTGCCCTTGATGCGCAAAAACGCAAAGGTAAAAATATTGAGCAAATTAAAGAGCTTGAAGCGCAAATACTAATAAAGGCATGTAAAGGCTCAAATGTAGTTATTGCATTTGATGAAAAAGGCAAACAACACACAACTAAATCAATAGCTAATCAGCTAGAATCTTGGCAACAAAATGGTGATAATGTATCACTAATTATTGGTGGGGCTGATGGTTTAAGCGCCTCTATCAAACAGCATGCTAATCAATTATGGGGGCTGTCCAACTTGACCTTGCCACACTCAATGGCTAGATTATTGGCGCTTGAACAAATTTATAGGGCGCATTCACTACTTAACAACCACCCTTATCATCGGGAATAATCAAAAGGAAGGCAAGGCCTTCCTCTTTAGGAGAAAAAAATATGAAATTAGAACTTATCAGCTTTAAACTTTGTCCATTTGCACAACATGCAATTATTTTATTAAACAAGTTAAATATTGAGCATGAGGTTACTTATATAAATATTATGGATCCACCACAATGGTTTAAAGATATTTCTCCTACTGGGCAAGTGCCATTATTAAAAGCTGACGACGAGATTATTTTTGAATCAGCAGTTATTAGTGAGTTTATTAATGACATTAGTGATATTGATGCACATCCAACTGATAATGTTCAAAAAGCTAAGAATCGTGCATGGATTCAGTTTATATCTAGCATTACTGGAGAATTAATGCCAATTGTTACTGGAGATGAAGACAAATTTAATAAAGCTAAAGAATCATTGTTTAACAAATTAACCCGTATTGAGTCAGTTAAGAGTGATGATAAGTTTTTCAACGGCAATGACTTCTCAATTATCGATGCAGCAATTGCCCCAATTTTTATGCGCATAGCCTGGATTAATGAATTTACTAACAATGCATTGTCAATTGCAGAATTTAAAAACCTTAGCGCTTGGAGTGAAAATTTATTAGCAATAGAAGAGACTAAAACCTCAGTAGTTGAAGGACTTGACGATGTCTACTATTCTAATATTGAAGGACGAGAAGGGCATTTATCAACCTTACTAGTTGACTAATAATACAACTTAGATAATAGTCAAAACGTTCTCTGGAGGTCGTCCAATTACTATGCCTTTATCGGTTTTTATAATTGGGCGCTCTATAAGTATTGGAGTGCTAACCATTGCTTGAATTAAATCATCCTCACTAAGGGATTCATCATTAAGATTTTGACTTTTATATTCACTCTCACCCTTGCGCATAAGATCTCTAGCATTAAGCCCCAAATCACTAAGCAACCCTTTCAATTCAGCTGCAGTTGGAGGGCTTTCTAAGTATTTAATTACCTCAAAATCAACACCTTTTTCTTCTAAAATAGACAAGGTTGTTCTGCATTTAGAACACTTAGGATTATGATAAATTACTGTAGACATTACACCAAAACCTTATGAAAAAAATTATTATTATACTCTCACTATTCTTAACCTTTAACTACGCTCAAGCAGTTAATGTTAGTGAACTTATTGACTCTGCCAAAAAAATTTGGAATAAAGAAAAACAAATCACTCTGCCAGACTTCTCCCTTACTGACTTAAACGGCAATGTGCACACTAAAGAATCTACAAAGGGCAAATACTTGGTAGTCAACTTTTGGGCAACATGGTGCCCACCATGCGTAAAAGAAATACCTGCTTTTGTTAAATTCTACGATAAGCACTCTGACAAGGTGCAAGTACTAGGCTTAGATTTTGAACAGACCAATGAAAAAATTGTAGCTAGATTTACTCAAGACCTAGATGTCAACTACCCAATTATTATTTTTGATGAAAAAAATGGTCCACAGTTTAGTGATTTTGGTTCAGTATTAGGAATGCCTACTACATACGTATATGATACTGAAGGAAAATTGATTGACTTTCGTATGGGTGAAGTTGATATAGATTTTTTAGAAAAAGCGACTATAGCCAGACCTTAGACTCAGTATTTTTATCTCTAACTAATTTTGGCACTAGATAACCACTCAAGTTGGCTTTAAGCTCCTTATGTAGTTGTTTTGCACGCTTATCACTCACTAAAAAATGTTCTGTGCCACTAACCTTGTCTAATAGGTGTAAATAGTAAGGCAAAATCCCTAAAGAAAACAGCCTTAAACTAAGGGTGCTTAAAGATTCTAAAGAATCATTAACACCCTTTAATAGAACTGATTGATTTAATAAAGTAATGCCATCTAATTTATTAACAACACTTGCAAATTGCTCTGATAGTTCACGCATATGATTTGTATGCAAAACCAAAACAACACTAAGTTTCGAGTTGTTTAATATGTCTGCTAGCTTGTCAGTAATTCTACTTGGAGTTACCACTGCAGACCTACTGTGAATACGCAAAGTCTTAATATGTTTTATTTTTTCAATATTACCAATTAACAACTCCAACTTATCATCGCTCAAACTAAGCGGATCTCCGCCACTTAAGATAACCTCATTAATTTGTGAGTTGTTGATAATATAATTCTCTACTTGAATCCAATTGCTAATAGCATCATGCTGCTGATAATCAAAATTTTGACGAAAACAGTATTGGCAATGAATTGCACAAACTCTAGAAGCAATCAGTAGCACCCTATTAGGATATTTATGGATAAGACCTGAAACAGGAGAGTGCCTATCATCTTCTAGTGGAGAGAGGCTAAACTCAGGATCTTTAAGCTTAGATTTTGAGCTAATAACTTGTCTTAATAGAGGGTCATTGGGATTATCTTTATCAATCAGATTGGCAAATTCTAAAGGTATTTTAATTGGAAAAGATTGGTTTTCAAATACATCGGTTTGAAAAAATTCATTACAGCTATTTGCTTCTTTAAGTGAAGCCCTTGCATTTTGATGCCATAAATTGTTTTTAGATGGACTCATTTCTGACTTTTATTGATGCACAAAAAAAGCCCCGATAACGGGGCTTTAAATATTCTTATGCTTAGAATTTAGCAGAAGTTTGCAAAGTTAGCATCTGTTTGCTCTTTGCCATCTTCGTAACCAGATTCCCACTCATCGGTAATTCTTTGCTCTTCAATTTCAGGATTATTTAAAAAACCTGCTACCCAGCCTTGAATGTAATTGTCATTAACTCCCATTTCTTCCATTTTTTTAACGCCTTCATAGTAAGTCATTGCTGATACTCCTTAATTAATGTTTATAATTTTGTACTCTTATATAAGACCAATAATTAGACCGATATAAGATAAAGGTAATATTATAACAACTTAAAATTGACCAGGCAAGAAAAAACAATGAATTTATCAGAAATAACCGCAGGACTTAACCAGAGACAACTTGAGTCGGTTACTCTTGACATAAGTCATAATTCTTTAATCCTTGCTGGAGCTGGCAGTGGAAAAACTAGGGTGCTAACTCATAGAATTGCATATTTAGTCACACAAAAAGACATCCATACAGATGCAATCTTGGCCGTTACATTTACTAACAAGGCCGCTCTAGAAATGCGAGAAAGATTAGGAGTGCTACTAAGACGTCCTATCCAGAGCATGTGGGTTGGAACTTTCCACGGATTAGCCCATAGATTGTTGCGCACACATTATGACAAAGCAAACCTAAGTTCTGCGTTTCAAATTCTAGATGCACAAGATCAGTTTCGTATTGTTAAAAGACTAATGAAAGAGAATAACATTGATGAGGCTAAGTTTCCAGTAAGAAAGATCCAATGGTTTATTAACCAACAAAAAGATGAGGGGCTACGAGCGCAAGATATAGATGCCGGATACAACTATTTTATTAAGAAAGGTATTGAAGTATTTAGCCTTTATGAGGCGCATTGTCGAGCTAATGACCTAATTGATTTTGCCGAGCTATTGGTGCGCAGTTATGAGTTATTAAAAAACAATCCTGAATTATTAGAACACTACCAAAAACGATTTAAGCATATATTAGTTGATGAGTTCCAAGACACCAACACTGTTCAATATAAATGGATAAATCTATTATTTAACAATAACAATAAAGTGTTTTGTGTTGGCGATGATGATCAGTCTATCTATGGATGGCGTGGGGCTAAAATTGAAAACATAACCAAACTAGAGACTGATTTTTCTCCAATTCAAACCATTCGCCTTGAGCAAAACTATAGATCAACTGGAAACATCCTAGCAGCATCAAATACACTAATTGCCAATAATTCCAATCGTATGGGTAAGTCATTATGGACATCGTCTGGTGATGGTGATTTAATTGATGTATATGAAGCCAGAACTGAGAGAGATGAGGCTGATTATGTAGTTAGTACTATTCAAAAAATAATAAACGACGGCTCCGCTGCAAATGAGTGTGCGATTCTATACAGATCTAATGCTCAATCAAGAGTATTTGAAGAGGTGTTAATTAAATATAACATTCCATATGTTATCTATGGAGGTCTTAGATTTTTTGAACGTGCTGAAATTAAAGATGCACTTTGCTATCTTCGACTTATGGAGAATAGCTCCGACAATGTGGCGTTTGAGCGTGTAGTTAACTTTCCAACACGCGGGATTGGAAATGCAACAATTGAAAAAGTACGTGAATTTGCACGAGATAACCACACTAGCCTGTATCAAGCGGCAGTTCAGATTACACCAAATCTACCAACACGGGCGGCAAACGCACTTAGTGGCTTTACTCAGCTAATTGAAAAAATGAGTGACGATGCTAAACACTTTGAACTAAGTGAAAAAGTAGCCTACTTGCTTAAAGAGTCAGGTCTTGTTAATCATTATTCAAATGATAAAACTGATAAGGCTGGCAGCAAAAAAGACAACCTCGAAGAACTTATTGCTGCTGCTAAACAGTACAATCATGAAGATGACAGTGAAATGAACGAAGTAGTAGGTTTTATTTCACTAGCCTCACTTGACTCAAGTGGTGACACTAATGCGCCAGCTAATCAAAATGTACAACTTATGACTATACACTCTGCAAAAGGCTTGGAGTTTCCTTATGTGTTTATAGGTGGAATGGAAGAGGACCTGTTCCCATCTAGACAATCCAAAGATGAGCCACACTTAATGGACGAAGAAAGACGATTGTGCTACGTGGGCATGACCAGAGCTATGAAGAAGTTATCGCTCTCATATGCAATTAAGCGCTTTTTGCACGGTCAATCTTTGTATGCCTACCCTTCTAGATTCCTAGATGAGATACCAAGCGAATATTTAAATAAAATTAAACAAAAATTTGGTGCAACTCAGAAGAACTATCGGGATGACGATATATTCAATCAAGATATTGCGCCAGAATCTAGTGGGCAATTATCAATAGGCGTGACAGTCAAACACGCAAAATTTGGCTATGGCTCTGTACTTAATTTTGAGGGTGAAGGTGATAGCGCCAGAATTCAAATAAAGTTTAAAACAGCTGGCACTAAATGGCTAATTGCCAGCTATGCTAATTTGGAATTTGTATAAAACTTAGTTTAGAGTTTTTTTAAGATCGTCAACAGAAACACTCTGAACAGTTTGTTCATCAGTATAAACTGGCTTCATTTTTGTATGGGAGCCTGATTTTTTTTCAAAAGCCATCTGCCTCGAAGTTACAATATCTAGACAATCAGTTATCATTTTCTGAGTTGATTCACTTAAAGGATGTTTAAGACCAGGCTGTGTCATTGTATCTCTGGCAACTGATATTAAGGTTTTTCTAACTGCAGAAAGAAGTCTAATTTCAAAATCTTGGTCTTTTGTACTCATAATAAATCTTTAATTGTTTCTAAATGTTGCGTATGTAATATTTTATCGGATTTATACTGATTATATCCCTGCATTGATTGTAACTTCTCATTTTCACCCCAATTCACATTAATAACTTGGGCTACTAATTCAGGGTGGTTACATATTAACACCATATCACATCCACTATTAAGTGCTACTTTTACCCTGTCTTTAATATTGTCAATAAAGTGCGCACCCTGCATAGATAAATCATCACTAAATATAACTCCTCCAAAGCCTAATTGGGATTGCAAGATATCATTAATCCATTTTGTTGAAAACCCGGCAGGTTTGTCATCAACCTGAGAGTACACAACATGTGCAGGCATAATTGCATCAAGCCCGTTATTAATCAAGCCTTTAAATGTTGCTATGTCTTGAGTTAATTCACTCATAGGCCTATCATCAACTGGCAGATCAAGATGTGAATCAGCCACAACATGACCGTGACCTGGAAAGTGCTTACCCACACACTTCATTCCTGCCTCATGCATGCCGTCTATTAAAGCTCCAGCTAGTTTTATTATTGCATCTGGATTGGAATGAAACGCCCTATCTCCAATCACACTAGAGTTGCCATAATCAACATCTAAAACCGGCGCAAAAGAAAAATCAACCCCGACCTCTAACAACTCATATGCTAATACAAACCCACATGAAAATGCTTTATCTGTAGCTTCTGATGGGTTTTGATCATACAACTCGCCAAATTTTGCCATTGATGGCAGATGAGTAAAGCCAGTACGAAATCTTTGTACACGCCCACCCTCATGGTCAACTGCTATTAATAACTCACTATTAACTTCACGTATAGATTTAATTAGCAGGTTTACCTGCTCAATCGATTCAAAATTACGTCCAAATAAAATAACCCCGCCAACAGATGGCTTTGCTAATTGAGACTCTTCATCACTAGTTAGTGTCAAGCCTGACACATCCAACATAATTGGCCCCAATATGCTCATGATATATACGGTTTAACCTTATATACTAACCAAAGTACTGGTACGCCAATCAGCGTAGTAATCATAAAGAATTCACTATAACCAAATGCTTCAACCATAGTGCCAGAATAACCACCAAATATCTTAGGTAATAGTGTCATCAGCGATGAAAACACTGCATACTGTACAGCAGTAAATTTAATATTAGTAAGGCTAGATAAAAATGCAATAAATGCAGCTCCTGCCAACCCTGCAGATAGATTATCCATAGTGATGGTTATATACAACCAGGTAATATCATGTCCAACATTGGCCAACAAAATAAATAATAAGTTAGTGAGTGCTGAGAGTGCAGCACCTAAGAACAATACTTTAAATACTCCAAATCTTATCGCCATAACCCCGCCTAAAAATCCACCAGCAATAGTCATAAACAGGCCGAAAGTTTTAGATATGGTGGCAATTTCAACCTTGGTAAAGCCAATATCTTGATAAAAAATATTAGCCACTACGCCAAGCACAATGTCACTAATTCTGTACAGGCCAATTACTGCTAGTAGTAGCAACGCCACACTCATACCGTAACGGTTAAAAAAATCTTTTACTGGGTCAACATAAGTGCTATTAACCATAGATCTATTAACAATATTAAGCACAACTAACAACTTAGCCGCACCATATGCCACCACTAAAGCTATCAACATGCGCAAACTGCCAACAATAAACCCGGATAAGTGTTTATTTGAAAATGTTTCAGTTAATACCTCTTTAGAGGATTTAACTAAGTCTGCGGTTGAGATAAATGTCAAAATAAAAGCTGCAACAATAGACAAAAATAACAAGAAAAATCTTGCATAATCTAGCGTGCTATATTCGCTCTGCGCTTTGGATGATTTTGGCTCGCCAATAATAAGCGTGGTTGCAATACCAATCAGCATAACAGCAGACATAAATACATAAGTATTAGACCAAGCAGAATAACTATAAAGCTCTTTGGTAGAGCCTAAATAACTAGCTATAAATAAACCACCCGCTCCAGCTACCAACATACCAATACGATAACCTGCAATATAAGTTGCACTTAACATTGACTGCATATCTTTATCGGCTGATTCGATACGATAAGCATCAATTACAATATCTTGTGTTGCTGATGAAAATCCTAGTAGCACTGCACCATAAGCCATAATGGTTAAACTATCAACGCTTGACTTAGGATCAACTGATGACATTAATAAAATTGCAGCCATAATTGCCAATTGTGATAACAACATCCACGAGCGACGTCTGCCCAGCAGGTGAGTTAAAACCGGCAAAGGCATACGATCAACTAGTGGAGCCCACACAAATTTAAATGAGTACCCTAATGCCGCCCAAGAAAAATAAGTAATAGTTGATTTTGCAACTCCAGCCTCATTGAGCCATAAACCAAGTGTGGAAAAAATAAGTAGAATTGGAACGCCTGCTGAAAAACCTAAAAACAACATTGTTACCACCCTAGGGTGGAAAAACAATCGTAGACTATCTAGCATTGAATCCAACGAATATCAATTAAAAACGCATCAAGATTCGTTTGTAAACGCCCATAAGCTTTCTTTGGCAAGTTTTGTACTAACTTATTCATTTTTCAATTATAGCAACATCTTCACCAATTTGAACATGATCAAATAACTCAATCACATCTTTATTATGCATGCGAATACACCCTTTTGACCCCACTTCTCCCATAGTAAATTCATCAGGTGACCCGTGGATATAAATATATCTGTCTTTTGTGTTTCTATTGTGCTCATCAGTGCCATCTAGCCACAGTATTCGAGTTAGAATCCAGTCTTTATTAGGATACTGGTCAAACAATTGTTTTGAATACACCTCACCAGTTGCAACCCTACCAACAAGTACTGATCCAACTTTTAGCTTGTCACCTATTTTTTCGGCAACCTTAAAATTTCCAGTAGGCGTGCAAAATGAGCCCTCAGTCTCACCCACACCATTTTTCGCACTACTAATTAAATAAGACTTGCCTTTGTGTTCAAGCGTTTGCTTGTTGATATTTATAACTATCATCGAGTAAATAGCGCAATAGATTCAACATGTGCTGTTTGTGGAAACATATCCATAACTCCAGCCGTCTCTAATGTGTATCCAAGCTCTATCAGCTTAGCTGTATCACGCGCTAAAGTCGCAGGATTACAAGATACGTATACTAGTCTTTTAACACCTAATTTGGGTAGCAATTCTACAATTTCAATTGCACCAGATCTAGCGGGATCAATAAGCGCTTTATTATAAGTCTTGCCCCTAAACCACTGAAAACCATTAACCTCTTTAAATAAGTCCGCCTTATAAAAATCAGCATTAGTAATAGAGTTTTTCTCAGCGTTGTATTTAGCACGCTCAATCAAACCCAAATCACCCTCAACACCAACAACATGTTTAGCATGACGTGCAATTGGCAAGGTAAAGTTGCCCAAACCACAGAATAAATCAATTACTTCATCAGTATCATCTAACTCAAGCATATCAGTTGCTAGATTAATCATCTTTTGATTTAGTTTAAAATTTACTTGAGTAAAATCTGTAGGTAAAAACTCCATTTCAATACTATGATCAGGATGAGAATAAGTAAGAATAGCGGGCTTATCTAACGGCTTGACTGTATCTTCACCACCACTTTGAGTATAAAAAGTAACATCTAGCTCATTAGCACAATCTAGCAAAATTTGCTCATCTTTTGCCGTCAATGGCTCAAGATGCCTTAAGATTAGCACGGTACTACTTTCAGCAACAGCCACTTCAATTTGTGGCACCTGTGATTTAATTGAAAGGCGTTCGATGGCATTTGCAAGCACTTCTAAATTGTCGCCCAAAGAAGGATGTAGAACTTCGCAACGACTCATATTGGTAATAAAACCAGATTTTTTTTCTCTAAAGCCAACCAAGACCTTTTCTTTTTTAGCAACATAGCGAACACCAAGCCTAGCTTTTCGACGATAACCCCAACTCTGAACTTGTAAAGGCTCAAGCCAGTTTTTAGGTTCGGCCTTTGCCTGACCCATAAGTGCATCTTTTAGCCACTCACCCTTAGCAGCTATTTGGTCCTTGCTAGATAAGTGCTGGAATGAACAACCACCACAAATACCAAACACTTCACACTTTGGTGTGATGCGATTAGCAGCGGGGCTTAAAACCTCTTTAACATCGGCTTCTTCAAATTTTGCACGAGAAAATGTACGATCTGCAATAACTTTTTCACCTGGAAGGGCTCCTGATACAAAAATTACTTTTTCATCAAGGTGTGCAATACCGCGACCTTCGTGCGAAAGTGACTCTATATCTAATTCGTAAGTTCTAGCCTTTGGTTTTCTTCTTCGACCCATGGTGCGTCCAGATAATTAATTAGGCTAATTATCCAATAGTTCTACCCAATGTTTGACCGGAATTTTACTGTCTTTTTGCAAATGCATTAAACATCCAATATTAGCTGTCACAATTATCTGTGGGCTCGATGCCATAAGATTGTTTAACTTGTTAGTTTTTAGTTGTTTTGATAATTTTGGTTGGAATATAGAATATGTACCTGCAGACCCACAACAAAGATGTGAATCTTGAACTGCAGACGGCATATAACCTAGTTTTTTTAAAATGGACTCAACCGCCCCACCTAGCTTTTGCCCGTGTTGCAATGTGCAAGGGTCATGATAAACAATGTCCGCCTTCTCTAAATTAAGCTGAGTTAAATCTTTATCACTCAAAAATTCGACAATATCCTTAGTTTTATTAGATACTTGCTGTGCTTTTCGGTAATAAGGATCTGACTTATCAAATAAAGATGGGTAATCCTTAACCATTAATCCGCAACCACTTGCGCTTGAAATAATTACATCCGTATTAATAGACAGCCACCTGTCAATATTTTTCTTAACTTTAGCCATCGACTCTTTGGTTGCACTCAAGTGATGGTCTACCGCACCACAGCACTCACTTTGTGGCGTTTCAATAGCTTCAAAACCTATTTTTACCAAAATATTTTTTATACTTTGATTAATATTTGGCGCCAAAACTGGCTGAACACAGCCACCTAAAAGTAGCACTTTTTCCGCATTCTTATTAGGCGTTAATAATGGATTATTAACTTTTGAGTGTCGGCTTAAGAATCCAACTGGATTAAATAATACAGGATTGGTCAACAGCTTGCGTACGCCGTAACGAAAAGCTTTTTGCCATAGCGGTCGCTTCTGCTCTAAGAATTCACGACCAACATCAAGCAGCTCGGCATATCCCACCCCTGAAGGACAAGTAGTCTCACAAGAACGGCAAGTTAAACATTTATCTAAATGATTTAAGGTGTCTTTGCTCGAATAATTACCTTCTAAGGCTGACTTTATTAAATATATTCGACCTCTTGGCGAGTCAAGCTCATTACCTAACAACAAATATGTTGGGCAAGTTGCCAAACAAAATCCACAGTGCACACATGTATTAATTACATCAGTAGCCTTATTCGCATTTAATGTTGACAATAAGTCTGGTTTTATTGAATTTATCATTAAACAAAAACCCCCTTCGGGTCGAATATTTTTTTCAAACCATCAAATAATCGTTTGTCAAGCTCAGAACGTTTGCCTGATTCGGATACGCCCTCGTAAAATTCTAATGCAAATTTTTTTGGTAATACTTTTAAACTAACTTCAGTAATCAAAGCAAGTTTACCTTGAGACCCCACCAGCATTCGAGATACATCATAACCTGCAACATTTTTTAATACTCGTCCACCAAAATTCATCACCTCGCCATTACCATTTATTATTTGCACACCTAGTACGCTATCAGAAAACTGCGCTCCAGAGCACGAAAAAACTTCTCCTATGGTTTGATCAAGATCCTTAATTTGAAATATAAGCGCTTGGTTTTGATCTCCTAAAATAGCATTTACTTGCCTAATTGTTGTGCCCGCTCTTAGTGTTATTACCAACTCTTCGGGTAAATATTCAACCACACCACTGTATCCAGATATATTAAGACACGGCGCTGTATTGTCAGACTCAGTCCCAATATGAAGTTGATCGTGTTGCTTAATAAAATGTTGAAATTCGCTGATAGAATTCATATTAAATATTCTCTAATTCTGGCTGTGGTAAATTACCATTATGCGGATGCATTTTGCGACCCAACTCTACACAACGGTGCAATACTGGTATTGCTTTCCCAGGGTTTAATAATTCATCCGGATCAAATACTTTTTTTATCTGATGAAAAACACTTAGCTCTTGGTCATTGTACTGATGACACATACCATCAAGTTTTTCAATGCCGACACCATGCTCCCCTGTAATTGTTCCGCCCACTTCAACGCACAACTTCAATATCTCCAAACCAAAAGCTTCAGTTTTTTCTACTTCGCCCTCGACTGATGCATCATAAAGTATAAGTGGATGTAAATTGCCATCTCCTGCGTGAAAAACGTTGGCTACTCGTAACTTATATTGATCCGACCATTTGCTGATTTGCTCCAAAACACTTGCCAAGTGTCGCTTGGGTATAGTTCCATCAATACAATAATAATCAGGAGAAAGCTTGCCTACCGCAGGAAAGGCAGATTTGCGACCTTTCCATAATAGTAGCCGTTCTGCTTCGTCTGCAGATACCTTTAGTGTACTTGCATTTGACAACAACTCCTTTATTTGATTAATTTCAATCTCAACCTGTTCTTTGTCACCATCAAGTTCACACAACAATAATGCTCTCGCATCAACCGGGTACCCTGCATGAGTAAACTCTTCTGAGGCTTGAATTGCAAACGAATCCATCATCTCTAAGCCTGCTGGAATAATTCCTGACTTGATAATTAATGTAACAGCATTAGCACAATCTGCAACACTATCAAACCCGGCCATAATTAATTTAGCAAAAATGGGTTTCTTCATAAGCTTAACTTCGACTTGAGTGATAACACCCAAGAGCCCCTCTGAACCATTCATCAGAGCTAATAGGCCAAGCCCTTTATCTTCACGAGAAAGTTTATATTCTTGACCATCAAGTGTTAGCATGGTGATGCTTTGAATATTATTTACTGTTAAACCATATTTTAAACAATGAACACCCCCTGCATTTTCAGCAATATTGCCACCAATTGTACAAGCAATCTGTGATGAAGGGTCTGGAGCAAAATACAGTCCATGAGACTCAACAGCTTCACTAATTGCTAAATTACGCACACCTGGATCAACTGTAGCAACAGCTCTTTTAGGATCTATTGAATGAATTTTATCCATCTTAGACAAACCTAACACCACACAACCCTCAAGGGGCAACGCACCACCTGACAACCCTGTACCGGCTCCACGAGTTACGATGGGAATTTTATTATCTTTACAGATTTTTAAAACATATTTAATCTGCTCTACATTTCTCGGCAACACTATTGCTAGTGGCTTTTGACGATAAATGGTTAATGCATCACATTCGTATGGGCGTGTATTTTCCTCACCAATTAAAACTATGTCTTCTGGCAGTTCGCGCAGTAATTCATCTATAAATTTCATGCTTTAGAATTATAATCAAAGTCTTATTAAGAATACCCTTGTGATGTTTGCGGAATTAACTATGGAGTAAGCAATACTTTATTAACACTGATTCCAAGGCATACCGTCATGGCGCCAGCCATTCAAATTTCCACGCTGATCTTCCTCATCTAGGTCGCCCTCAAAGCCACTAACCACATGGGCCACGTTAGTGAAACCATTTTCAAGTAAGCATCTACCTGCATCATCAGAACGGTAACCACTACGACAAATAAGGATAATCTCAGCGCTTAGAGCTTTGTCACCAATAAATCGCTTAACAGCGGCTATAAAGTCTTTTGGACTTGGCTCCCAGTCAGGTTCATCCAGCCAAGGCACAAGTATGCAGTCTATAGGACGACCCACGAATTTGTTTTCCGCCTCACAACGAACATCAATCAAGATTGCATCTTTGCTGGCCTTTAGTCGCTCATACGCCTTCTTTGGAAGGTACTGTATTAATTTACTCATTCACTAATCAAATGGTTTGTAAAATCTTGCACTTGTTCACATGCAACTTGTTGCATAACTTGTTGCAACTGCTGTTTGAGCATTGTAAAGGTATGGTCTCCACCTTTACTTCCGAGCGCACCAACGCCATACATTGGCGCCCTACCTAAAAAGGTAAACTCTGCACCAGAGGCTAATGAATTTGCAATGTCAGCTCCTGAACGCAATCCACCATCCATCATAATTTTAATTTTTCCTTTATATTCTTGTAATGTCTTAAGTGCAGCAATTGTAGACTGACCACTATCAAGTTGACGACCTCCATGGTTAGACACAATCAAACCATCAAGTCCTAGCTTAACAGCGATATCCGCCTCTTCAGGATTTACAATTCCTTTGATTACTAAATTCCCCTTCCATGAATCCCTTAACGCTTTAATTTTGTCTTGGGTCAAACGCCCTGAGAAATTTTTATCCATAAACTGCGCCAGATGCTTCATATTCAAACCTTTTGGAATATATGACTTCATTGTTTTAAATTCTGGAGATCCGGACATAAGTTGTGATAACGACCACGTAGGATGGGTACACATTTGCAATATGTTATCGGCTGTCATTCTAGGCGGAATAGATAGCCCATTCTTTATCTCCTTAGGTCGATAAGCAAATGTAGGTGTATCAGCTAAAATTACCAGTGTCCTACATCCAGCATCCCAAGCGCGACTAAGTAACTTGTCTCTTAACTCGTTCTCAGCTGGATGGTATAGTTGAAACCAGAACTTACCATCTGTAATATCTGATACTGTCTCAATACTTGCAGTGCCAACAGTAGAAAGCACAAAAGGAATATTGTGATCGACTGATGCCTGTGCAAGAATTTCACAAGATTTTGGCCACATTAAACCCTGAAGACCAATAGGCGACATACCAAAAGGTGCATCATAAGTTTCACCAAACAATTCAGTTTTCATATTTGCGCTATCGTAATCACGGAGATAGTATGGCTGCAATTGAACATCTCTAATCTCTTGCGTATTGCGCTGTAAATTTATTTCAGAAAAGCATCCGCCATCCAAATATTCAAACGCAAACTTTGGCATGCGCTCTTTTGCTTTTATACGAAGCGCATCAACGCTAGGATAGTTACTATTAAAATAATCCGCCATAATTTTTATCTCCGTTTGTTATGTGTTTTAATATTTAGAAGTCACCAAGAAGTGAGTTTTGTGATTTATGCCTATTTAGCCTCTGAGCTTCTAGGTCTAATTCATGAATAGATTGATCAACAAATTTCAGGTGAGCCTTAGCAAAATCTCTAGCATCTGTTGCTCGGCCATCAATAACAGCTTTCATTAGTCTGTAATGCTGATCATGTAGCGGTCCTGCAATTTCACTTTTAGCATAAAACAACTTTAAATTATTTCTGATACTACTTCTTAATGCTTTAAATAATCTTCTCATAATGAGTAATAAAATAACATTATGGGAGGCTTCAACAATAGATAGATGGAAAAATGCATCTGCTTCAGCTTCATCGGACGAACTACAATCTTTTGTATTGTGCAATCTCTCTAAGGTTGCATAAGCTTTCTTAATTTTTTCTTTATCTTCCCTTGTAGCGCGCTGCGCAGCAGAGTATGCAGCCAAACTATCTAGAGCACATCTCATCTCTAAAATATCGTAACTAGCATTTGCATTATTTTGAAGAAGGTCAAGCAATGGATCAGACAACTCAGAACCTAATGTTTTCTCTACATAAGTACCGCCACCCTGTGTGGTTCTCAGAATACCTTTATAAACAAGTATTTGTTTTGCCTCCCTAAGAGAAGGTCTGGACACGCCTAATTTTTCAGACAATGCTCTTTCTGATGGTAGCTTGTCTCCAGTCCTTAGCACACCATTCAAAATCAAAGACTCTAACTTTTCAACAACACTTTCTGCAACGGTACCTTTTTTATCTACTGTGACTTCTTTCATTACTATATAGTTCCCTTACATTGTTATATTATTTCTTTCAGTTATATGGTCTTACCAATGGGCGTATATAAATTCTACTATACTTTTAATCCTATTATCCTTTATTTGCATAAAAAATAAAATAAAATAAAAAACTCTTGACACTCATCTTATTTTTATATATTATGTAGTTGTCTGACCAATTTACCAAAAATAAATAAGTTAGTAAGACAAATTAAAATTAACCCTCGAGGAGAGAAAAATGAAAAAAACAATAGTTAAACTAAGTACGGCTGTTGCAGTTGCTGTGACGATGGCTTCAGCACCTGTAGCTGCCGAAGAAAGAGTTCTACTAAAACTACCAGTGTGGTTTGGTACTCATCTAACTGGTTTAGGTTCAACACCTAAATGGTTTGCTGAAAATATCAATAGTTCATCAAACATTACAAAACTAAAAGTTAAAATCTATGAGCCAGGAAAGCTTGTTCCTGCTAAAGAGATTTTAGAGTCTGTTTCAAAAGGCCAAGTAAATGCAGGTTGGTCAACACCAGGTTATAACACTGGCTTGCTTGGAACAAAAGCTTCTATTTTCTCAGCAACACCTTTTGGACCTGATGCTCCTGAATTCTTAGCATGGGTTTACTACGGCGGTGGTAGAGATTTATGGCAAAAGCTATATGATGACAATGGCTACAATGTACATGCAGTACCTTGTTCAATTATTTCACCTGAAACGTCAGGCTGGTTCTCTAAACCAATCAACAGTGCTGAGGACTTAAATGGCTTACGTATGAGATTCTTTGGTTTGGGCGCATTAGTTATGGAGAAATTAGGTGTATCAACATCACTACTATCTTCTAAAGAAATATTCCCAGCACTAGAAAAAGGAGCAATTGATGCGACTGAATTCTCAATGCCGGCTATTGATAAGCTACTAGGCTTCCATAAGATTCTTAAACACAACTACTACCCTGGTTGGCATCAACCTGCAACAATGTTTGACCTGTTAATTAACAAAGATACATGGAAAGGCATGAGCTCTGCACAACAAAATGTTGTTGAAACTACATGTAAAGCTGCTATGCTTGACGGTTTAGCAATGGGTGAAGCAATTCAGTTCCCTTACATGAAGGCTAACGCAGAAAAAGGCGTAACTAATCATTACTGGTCTAAAGAAATGCTAGCTCTATTTAAAGAGAAATGGGATGAAGTTGTTGCTGAAGAAACTGCAAAAGATCCAGAATTTGGTGTGATTTACGGAAAACTAAATGAGTTCCGTGATGGCTACAAAGTTTGGAACGAGTGGGCATTTTTACCACGCCCAGGCACGGAAAAGAAATAACTTAGTGCTAATATAAATAAAAATAGCAGGTCATTAGGCCTGCTATTTTTTTACTCTAAGTATATTTTCCTTAAATAAAAGATATACTTAAAGTAAAAAAAAATATAAATAAAAAATAAGGATTAACCTATGCAGCAAGAAAATGAAAATATAAAAAATGCTCACATTCATATACCGATTGTTTCATTTTTAAATAAAATCGTTACAAGTATTGCAGGAACTACTGCATGGTTAAATGTAGCTCTTATATTTATAATTCTAACCCAGGTAATACTTAGGTATGGATTTAGCAACGGTATGGTTGAATTAGAAGAACTGATTTGGCACCTGTATGCTGTTGCATTTATGTTTGGTGTTTCTTACGCAATAACAACAGACGCACACATTAGAGTGGACCTCGCTCATATGCATTTTTCAACAAAAGCTCAAAGAATTATTGAAATATTAGGCGTTGCGTTACTATTAATGCCTTTTACTGTTATTATCATAGACCATAGTTTGGGATGGGTTGCTGAATCTTACCGAGTTTCAGAGTCATCTGCAAATCCAACCGGGCTTCCTTACCGGTGGATTATTAAAGCAGTACTTCCAATCTCTTTAGCTTTAGTATTTATCGCGGCACTCGCTAAACTTATTGAGGAGTCTGTTCTGCTAATAACACATAACAACAGACATAATGGCACAACACCTGGAAGGGTTTCAATGATTAAGAACTTATTTTATCCACAATTTAAAAACAACAACCAGGAGAAAAACTAATGGAATTTCACCCCGAATATTACCTTGTAATAGCTATGTTTGCTTCCTTTATAGCTTTAATTTTTACTGGATTTCCGGTTGCCTGGGTGTTGGCTGGAGTTGGTGTTGGGTTTACTGGAATTGCATGGTGGAGTGACAACATTATGGGATGGACCTTTACAGGTCTTGATTACAACACTCTTGGTTTATTAACTGGCAGAGTATTTAATATTATGGATAACTGGGTGTTGGTCGCCCTGCCTATGTTTATATTTATGGGCCTTATGCTTGACAAATCAGGTGTTGCTGAACAAATGATGAAATCTATGCAAAGACTGTTTGGTAACGTTAGAGGTGGATTGGCTATTACTGTCACACTAATTGGTATTATTCTTGCTGCATCAACTGGAATTATCGGCGCCTCAGTAGTACTATTAGGACTAATGTCGCTACCTGTAATGCTTAAACAAAATTATGACAAACCTCTGGCACTTGGAACCATTGCCGCTTCTGGCACACTAGGGATACTAATACCACCTTCAATTATGCTTGTTATTATGGGCGATCAGTTGGGTGTATCGGTAGGTGATTTATTTATGGGCGCAGTTATTCCAGGCATGATTCTTGGAGTTTTATATATTACTTATATTTTACTTTATGGAAAGCTAAACCCAGAAAAAGCACCACTTGCAGCAGACCATACAGAAATTCGTCTACAAGATGTTTTGCGTGTAATGATGGATATCATACCTCCAGCATTATTAATATTAGCGGTTCTAGGATCTATTTTTATGGGTATTGCAACTGTTACTGAAGCCTCTGGAATTGGCGCACTAGGCGCAACACTCTTATCACTGGCTTACAAGCGCTTAGACTTTGGCGTCGTAAAAGATGTGGTTATTAACACTATGAACACATCTGCCTACATTTTTGCCATATTTATTGGTGCCACAATCTTTGCTCTAGTTCTTAGAGAGTGTGGTGGTGATGAACTAATAGAAACTGCATTAAATAGTATGGGTCTTGGTCCATATGCTCTCATTGGATTTGTGCTACTACTAATATTTGCTCTAGGATTTTTCCTAGACTGGATTGAAATCAGCTTAATCATTCTGCCACTACTTGGGCCAGTTATTGGTGGTCTTGACTTGGCGGTTGATGGTTATGGTGTGGTGGATAATCCAAACTTAGTATGGTTTGCACTTCTGGTTGCGGTTACGCTGCAAACATCCTTCTTAACACCACCAGTAGGGTTTGCTATTTTCTATTTAAAAGGCGTATGTCCTCCTGGGGTTAAATTAACTCATATTTATAAAGGCGTGGTTCCTTTTATAGTTCTTCAGCTTATTGGACTTGGCCTTGTGTTTTATTTCCCAGCACTAGTTACTTGGCTTCCTTCTGTGGCATATGCAACAAATTAATATAACAAAATTAACTTGCTATATAAAATCTCAAACCCTATTTAATTAGACGGTATACTTACGTTTTTAGAAGATAGAAGTTAGTTTAAATAAAGGGGTAGAGAGAGATGGATAATCGTGTTATCTTGTTAAAAGATGCAAGAATAAGTGACGTTGAAATTGTAGGCGGAAAAAACGCCTCTCTAGGTGAGATGATTGGCGCCTTGTCAGATAAAGGAGTACGAGTACCTGGTGGGTTCGCAACCACAGCAGATGCCTTTGAAGAGTTCCTAAATCATAACAACCTCAAATCAAAAATTGATAAGCTTCTTAAAGATCTGGATACAAATCAAATAAAGGAGCTTACTCAAGTTGGTGCAAAAATCAGAAATTGGGTGCAGGAATCAGATTTCCCCGATGAGTTTCTTGATGAGATAAAACTCAACTACAAAAAACTTGAAGATTCACTTGGTAAAGATGCAACATTTGCAGTACGTTCTTCTGCAACCGCTGAAGATTTACCAGAGGCCTCATTTGCTGGACAACAAGAGACCTATCTTAATGTAAGTGGTATTGATGAAATACTGAACTCTATCAAAAAAGTATTTGCATCACTATACAATGATCGCGCCATTTCTTATCGTGTTCATCAGGGGTTTGATCACTCAGAGGTTTCACTTTCTGCTGGCATTCAACAAATGGTAAGGAGTGATATTGGCACTAGTGGTGTTATGTTTACAATAGACACTGAGTCAGGTTTTGAAGATGTTGTTTTCATCACATCTGCTTATGGTTTGGGAGAAACAGTTGTTCAAGGATCTGTAAATCCTGACGAATTTTACGTACACAAACCCTCTCTTAATAATGGAAAAAAAGCAGTTCTAAGTCGCACTGTTGGCTCAAAAGAAATCAAAATGGTATACGCATATGATGACTTAAAAAGCCAGGTGTCAATAGAAACAGTGTCGGAAGATCAGCAACAGTCTTTAAGTCTAAATGATGAGCAAGTTGAAGAGTTAGCTCGTTATGCCATTACAATTGAAAATCATTACAAAAGACCTATGGATATTGAATGGGCGCTTGATGGTAATACTAATGAACTATACATAGTTCAAGCACGACCAGAAACTGTTCAGAGCAGGGGTAAAGCTTCAAATCAAATTGATCGATACAAAATTAAACAGACTGGAAATATACTGGTAGAAGGCAGGTCAATTGGACAAAAAATAGGCAGTGGAACTGTGCATATTATTAACAATATCTCTGAAATGGATAAAATGATGGATGGCGATATTTTAGTAACAGATATGACAGATCCTGATTGGGAGCCTGTTATGAAGCGCGCTTCGGCAATTATCACGAATCGCGGTGGTCGCACTTGCCACGCTGCAATTATTGCTAGAGAACTAGGCGTTCCTGCAATTGTTGGCACCATTGATGCCACCAAAAAACTCACCAATGGAACATCCGTTACAGCATCATGCGCTCAAGGAGATGTGGGATATGTCTACGAAGGCATTCTGGATTATGAACACACACAACAGTCAGTAGATACTATGCCGGAAATACCTGTCAAAATTATGATGAATGTTGGCAATCCAGGTAGAGCTTTTGACTTTGCAAATATTCCCAACTCTGGCGTTGGGCTTGCGCGCTTAGAATTTATCATTAATACTATGATTGGCATTCACCCTAAGGCATTGCTAGGATTTGATGAGCTGCCAGATGATATGAAAAACACAATTCAGAAAAAAACTGCGAGCTATAAATCTCCAGTTGATTTTTATGTTGAAAAGCTAACCGAAGGGATTTCCACAATCGCAGCCTCTTTTTCTAAGCATCCGGTTATTATTAGAATGTCAGACTTTAAATCTAATGAGTATGCTAATTTATACGCTGGTGATAGGTACGAGCCTAAAGAGGAAAACCCTATGCTTGGATTTAGAGGCGCCTCAAGGTACATATCAGATGACTTTAAAGAGTGCTTTGAACTTGAATGCAAAGCCATAAAAAAAGTTAGAGAGGAAATGGGTCTAACCAATGTTGAGATAATGATTCCATTTGTTAGGACTCTAGATGAAGCTAAACAGGTAATTCAGCTACTAAAAGAAAATCAATTAGAGCGTGGTGTTAATAAGCTAAGAATTATTATGATGTGTGAACTGCCATCTAACGCCATACTGGCAGATGAATTTTTACAATATTTTGATGGATTTTCAATTGGATCTAATGATATGACCCAACTAACTCTAGGAACGGATAGAGACTCTGGCATTATTGCCAGCAGCTTTGACGAAAGAGACCCGGCAGTTAAGAAGTTAATCTCAATGGCTATTAAAGCATGCCACAAGCAAAATAAATATGTTGGTATTTGTGGTCAAGGACCCTCTGATCATCCTGATTTAGCCAAATGGCTACTCGAACAAAATATTAGCAGTGTTTCTTTAAATCCCGATACCGTTATTGAAACTTGGTCGGCGCTTGGTGGCAGCTAACAAAAGAACTGTATTTTTCATTTCTGACCGTACTGGAATTACGGCAGAAACGCTTGGCAGTTGTCTATTAAGTCAATTTCAAAATATAGATTTTGAGAAGGTTCATTTATCATTTATCGACACACTTGATAAAGCGACAAATGCTGTTTATACAATCAACAATACCTCGTTAAAAGACGAGAGTCCTCCACTTGTATTTAGCACTCAAATTAATGCTGAACACAGAAAGTTATTGTCACAAAGTGACTGTATATTTTTTGACTTTTTTGAAGCGTTCATATCAAAAATGGAAAGCTCGCTTGAATCAAAATCTTCACATAGTATAGGACGATTGCATGAGCTTGGGTATAAAGATAGCGAATACTCTAATAAAATCAATAGTATTGACTTTGCACTTAGTAACGATGACGGATTAAGTTTAAAAAACTACGATCAAGCAGACATTATTCTTATTGGAGTTTCCAGATCTGGGAAAACGCCCAGCTGTCTATTTATGGCACTACAATATGGCATTAATGCGGCCAATTATCCAATTATAGACCAAGATCTATCCAGTACAAAATTACCAAAAGTACTACAGCCGTACAAGCATAAATTATTCGGATTAAGTATTAACCCAATTCGATTGCAAAAAATTAGAAAAGAAAGAAAAGACAATAGCAGTTATGCCTCATTAAAGCAATGTCAAAGTGAAGTTAGAAGAACCGAAGACATGTATCATGCCAATAACATTCCGTTTATTGATACCACTCAAACTTCAATTGAAGAAATTAGTGCAAAAATTATCAACAAATTATCATTAAGGTAAGTCTGTGCTTATACAAGTACTAACAATTATTTCTCCAATTATTTTAATTGTATTAACTGGATATCTGTATGCAAAAAAGTATGAAACAGATATGTCAATTAGTAATAGACTAACAATTGATTTGTTCCTTCCTGCCTTGATTTTATCTGTTTTAAGTAGCGAAGAATTTCAGATTTATGACTATAGAAATTTAGCACTCGGCGCTTTGTTAATAATATTTATTTCAGGACTTATTGCTTTTATATTTGCAAAAATTAACAAAATAAATATAAAAACATTTGTACCTCCAATGATGTATACAAATACTGGAAATATTGGATTACCGCTAGCTTTATTTGCATTTGGTAAGTCTGCAATTCCTGCAGCTTTGGTCTTGTTTATTATCGAGAATACACTCCACTTTACACTTGGCATTAAAACTCTTGATAAAAATTCATCTATTATTGGAGCATTGAGAAACCCAATAGTGTTAGCCACTATATTTGGATTGTTATTAAACTCAATGAATTTAAACCTTCCAGAAATATTGCTAAACCCCCTAACAATGATTGGCGATATAGCTATACCTCTTATGCTTTTTTCACTTGGGGTGAGATTGGTTGATATTAATCTTGATGATTGGAAAATAGGAGCTATTGGGGCGCTATTTAGGCCTATATCAGGGTTAATTGCACTTGCTATTGTTATTCCTTGGATCAATATAGATAAAACAAATCAAGCGTTATTAGTTATTTTTGCAATACTTCCTCCCGCTGTTTTGAATTTTATGGTTTCTGAAAAATACAACCAAGAGCCGAAAAAAGTTGCAGCATTAGTACTATTTGGGAATTTATTTAGTGTAATTACTATATCATTAGCACTTTATCTGCTAATGCCAACATTAACTAAATAATAACCATAAACAAAGAGTGAGATAAATACATTATTGAATCTATAATTATCTATGTATTTTTTTTAAATTTAATATAAACAATGAAATCTTTTAACCCACCTATTAGAACACTTATGGGCCCAGGTCCATCTGACGTTCACCCAAGAATTTTATCTGCAATGGCTCGACCTACTATTGGTCATCTTGATCCCGCATTCGTTGGAATGATGGATGAGACCAAACAAGGATTGCAATACGCATTTAAAACTGAAAATGATCTTACTATGCCAGTATCGGCTCCAGGCTCTGCAGGTATGGAAACTTGCTTTGCAAACCTTGTTGAATCAGGTGATAAAGTTGTTGTGTGCATAAACGGTGTATTTGGTATGCGTATGAAAGAAAACATTACACGCTTTGGCGGTGAAGCTGTAGTGGTTGAGGACAACTGGGGAGAAGCTGTATCTGTAGATAAAGTTGAGCAAACCCTTAAAGACAATCCAGATGCAAAAATCCTAGCATTTGTGCATGCAGAAACATCAACTGGCGCTCAATCCGATGCTAAAACACTATGTAAAATTGCACATGAAAACGATTGCATAACTATTGTTGATGCGGTAACTTCACTAGGTGGTAGTGAATTACGTGTTGATGAATGGGAAATCGATGCCATCTACTCGGGATCACAAAAATGTCTATCTGCTATGCCTGGAATTTCACCAATTTCAATCGGTGATCGTGCAGTCAAAAAAATTACCGAGCGTAAAACTCCAGTTACTTCTTGGTTCTTAGATTTGAATTTAGTAATGGGTTATTGGGGAGAAGGTGCTAAACGTACTTATCACCACACTGCCCCAGTAAATACACTTTACGGCTTACATGAATCTTTAGTGATGGTTTCAGAAGAAGGAATTGAAAACTCTTGGGATCGTCATCAGAAAAACCATGAAGAATTAAGAGGTGGTCTTGAGGCTATGGGTATTAACTTCTTAGTAAATAAAGAAGATCGCCTACCCCAACTCAACTCGGTAATAATTCCTGATGGTGTTGATGATGCAGCTGTTCGTTCAACACTGCTAAATGATTACAACCTAGAGATTGGCGCTGGTTTAGGTGCTTATGCAGGCAAGGTTTGGCGTATTGGACTTATGGGTTATGCCTCTAGAAAGGAAAATATAACTTTATGCTTATCAGCACTAAAGCAAACCTTAGACAAATAAAAACCCAATAAAATAAAAAGCGACCTATTGGTCGCTTTTTTTATCTAGCAAAACAACTAATCTAGTTTTGCCAACAACTCCTCTTCGGTTTCTACACGATCAGGATCAGGTAAACAGCAATCAACCGGGCAAACCTCTACACATTGAGGCTCATTAAAGTGACCCACGCACTCGGTACATTTATCAGGGTCAATTTCATAGATTTCATCGCCCATATAAATAGCATCATTTGGGCATTCTGGCTCACAAACATCACAATTAATACATTCGTCTGTAATTAATAGCGCCATAGTCTTCTCCTAGTTGGGTTTTTATAAAAATAAATGTTACATTTTAACGTATTGTTGATAAGCGCTTAAGTAAGTTTTTAGGTATCATTCTTAATTCTTTATTGGCAAAATTTAACTTAACTATTATGCGTTTTTTACTACTAATTTCAACACTACTTTTCTCAATCCAGTCACAAGCAAAACTTGATAATGGACTGTATGCTAATCTACACACTAACCAAGGCGATATTATTATAAAACTTGCCTATAAAAAGACCCCATTAACAGTTATTAATTTTGTTGGTCTAGCTGAAGGCACTAAAGATTCAAACAAACAAATTGGCAAGCCTTTTTATAACGGTCTAAAATTTCATAGGGTTATTGATAATTTTATGATTCAAGGTGGCGATCCTGAGGGCAACGGAACTGGCGGGCCTGGATATAAATTTGTAGATGAAATAACTGATCTAACTCATAATGATGGTGGAATTTTATCTATGGCCAACTCTGGCGTAAACACCAATGGTTCACAATTTTTTATCACCCACAGAGCAACCCCTTGGTTGAACGGTAAACACACCGTATTTGGCCATGTTGTTGAAGGAATGGAGGTTGTAAACTCAATTAAACAAGACGATTTTATCCGCAAAGTAAAAATTGTTCGTATTGGTGAAGATGCAAAAAAATTCAAAACTGATGAAGCTGCTTTTGTGAAGGCTAATAGCAAATACCAGGCAAAAGAAGATCTAGCAAAAGCAAAAAAAGTAGCTCGAATAGCTGAATTTGCAAAAATAAAACACCCAAATGCCAAGGAAAATAAAGACGGATATTTTGTATATATTAATCAAAATGGATCTGGCGAAAAACCGAGCAAAGGCGACTTAGTTAAAATTGCATTAACAATTGATACAGATGAAGGCTTCAGCCTTCGTAAGGCTGATAAGACACTACAATTCGCACCTGGTACTGGAAAAATTATTAATATAATTGACAGTTCAGTATTGGCAATGAAGGTTGGTGAAAAACGTACAATCATTGCCCATTACTCAGAGCTTGATAGTGAAAACAAAACCAACAGTCCGCTAGAAAACGCCCTATTAGTTTTTAATATAGAGCTATTATCGATTAATGATCTAGACTAAAGGAAGTTGTAAAGCTGTATGTTTCTAGAATTAATCAACTTCCTAACAACACTTGACACAGGTTTCGGTGTTATTAGCTATATAACAGTTAGAGCTGTTCTAGCAATGATAGCAGCACTATTTATTACTCTATCTCTTGGACACTTTTTCATATCTAGACTGCAACAATACCAAATCAAACAAGTTATCAGAACTGATGGCCCTGAATCACATCTAAGCAAATCTGGTACTCCAACTATGGGTGGAGTAATGATTCTATTTGCATTTATTGTTAGTGTTCTTATTTGGGGTGACTTGCACAATGTTTACTTATGGATTGTGGTTGTTACTGCAATTATTTTTGGGGCAATCGGTTTTGCCGATGACTATCTAAAAATCAAACATAAATCTTCTGATGGTCTTAGTGCCAAGCAAAAATACCTGGGTCAATCTATAGGTGCAATATTAATTGGAATATGGATTGCATCTATAGCTGAATCCCCGATACAAACTCAATTAATAGTCCCGTTTTCTAAAGATTTATTTATACCTTTAGGTGTAGTTGGGCTAGTAGTTTTATCTTATTTTGTAATCGTTGGCAGCTCTAATTCTGTAAATCTTACTGATGGTCTCGATGGTTTGGCAATTATGCCGGTTGTTTTAATTTCCGGAGCGTTAGCAGTCCTCGCCTATCTTAGTGGTAACTATAACTTTGCTAATTATTTAAATATGCCGTTTATGCCTGGCACTGGTGAAATATTTGTAATTTGTGCAGCGTTAATTGGTGCTGGACTTGGGTTTTTATGGTTTAACACCTACCCTGCTGAAATATTTATGGGTGATGTTGGCTCACTATCATTAGGCGCAATTCTTGCGGTTATTGCCATCATTATTCGCCAAGAAATATTACTATTCATTATGGGAGGGGTTTTTGTAGCTGAAACTTTATCAGTTATGATTCAAGTTGGATGGTACAAAAAAACTAAAAAACGCATTTTCCTAATGGCCCCACTACATCACCACTTTGAAAAAAAAGGTATGTCAGAACCTAAAATCATTGTGCGTTTTTGGATGGTAACTCTAATATTGGTATTGATCAGCCTAGCATCTATTAAAATACGATAACTATGAGCACATTAGATAAATGGGACAATCGTTATTTAGCCTTAGCAGCTGAAGTTGCCACTTGGTCAAAAGACCCATCAACTCAAGTTGGTGCAGTAACTGTTGGCAGTAAAAAAGAAGTATTATCTCAAGGTTTTAACGGATTTCCACGCGGGATTCATGACACTGATGAGCGCTACAATCATAGAGAAACTAAATACAAGTTTGTTGTACATGCTGAGATGAACGCCATCTACAATGCAACTTACTCTGGCACCTCACTTGATGGGGCAACACTTTATGTTTATGGATTACCAATTTGCTCAGAATGTGCCAAAGGCATCATTCAAGTAGGCATTAAAAAAGTAGTAATTGAAAAATGCAAAGAGCTAGACAATTGGAATGAAAGTGTTATGCTTTCACAGGAAATGTTTAATGAGGCTGGCGTAGAATTAATTATTAAAGGCAATAACTAGCATCATGTCTGAAGTTTCTAAGCGTCGCACCTTTGCGATCATTTCCCACCCTGACGCTGGTAAAACTACCGTTACTGAAAAGCTGTTACTCTATGCAGGTGCAATTAAAACTGCTGGCAGTGTCAAAGCAAGAAAAGCTAGCACCCACGCCACATCTGACTGGATGGAAATGGAGAAAGAGCGTGGAATCTCTATCACCTCTTCAATTATGCAGTTTGATTATGACAATCATGTTATCAACTTGCTTGACACCCCGGGACATGAGGATTTCTCTGAAGATACATATCGCACTCTAACTGCTGTAGATTCAGCACTAATGGTAATTGATGTTGCCAAAGGTGTTGAGATGCGCACCATTAAACTCATGGAAGTTTGTCGCCTGCGTGACACTCCTATTCTTACATTTATTAACAAACTTGATCGTGAAGGTAAAGAGCCAATTGACCTAATGGATGAAGTGGAAACTGTGCTTAATATTGAATGTGCACCAATCACCTGGCCAATTGGTATGGGCAAGCGTTTTAAAGGAGTGGTGCATTTACTTGAAGATAAAATTTACCTATATGAGGCTGGCAAAAACTCTGAAATTGGTGAAAACATTATTATTAATGGTATTGATAATCCACAGCTAGATGAGATTTTAGGCGCTGATGTTGCTCAAGAGATGCGCGATGAAGTAGAGCTAATCACCGAAACTACCACTCCGTTCGACTTGGATGCATTTTTAAATGGTAAGCAAACTCCAGTATTCTTTGGATCTGCCATCTCTAACTTTGGTATTCAGAATTTATTGGATGGATTTATTGAATACGCTCCAACACCAAAAAATAGAGAATCTGATGTTCGTAAGGTAGCCCCAGATGAGAAAAAACTTACTGGATTTGTTTTTAAAATTCAAGCCAATATGGATCCAAAACACCATGACCGCTTGGCATTTATGCGCATTGTTAGTGGCGAATACAAAAAAGGCATGAAGGTCTTACAAGTTGCTACCGGCAAGCAAATAAAAATTGCCAATGCGGTTACCTTTATGTCACGCGAACGCGCATCAGCTGAAACGGCCTATGCTGGTGATGTAATTGGCATTCACAACCATGGCGGCATTAGTATTGGCGATACCTTCACTCAAGGAGAAAAACTAACTTTCCAAGGTATTCCAAACTTTGCTCCAGAATTATTCCGACGCGCACAACTTAAAGATCCACTTAAAGCAAAAGCTCTACAGAAAGGCCTTGATCAGCTCTCAGAAGAAGGGGCGACCCAGGTATTTAGACCAATTATTAATAGTTCGCAAGTTCTTGGCGCTGTTGGTGTATTGCAGTTTGATGTAGTAATGCATAGACTTAAATATGAATATGGAGTTGATTGTCAGTTTGAAACCATTGCCATTGCTACAGCACGCTGGGTAACAGGTAGTGATAAAGACATTGAACAACTTAAAGCCAAAGCAGGTAATAATGTTGCCATTGATTCAGCAGGCATGCTAACTTACCTAGCGCCATCTATGGTTAACTTACAACTCACTATGGAGCGCCACCCTAATCTAACTTTCTCAGCCACAAGAGAGCATTAATACAGGAAAACATTTACCTGTATATTTTCTTTTTTATATAACTTTACCTTTGCAAATACAGTTATTTATTAATTTTAAAAGCCCAAGCTGTTAATACTAAAGTTAGCGCAATAGCAATATAAGAAATACTCATCGGCAATTCTTGTCCATTAATTGTGATTTGCCAATCAAGTAAAATTCTAAACAAGTGTGCAAAAGATACAATTAAAAACAAAAATCCAGAAACCGCTACATATCTATTCATATCTACTTAATAATCAATAAAACAAAATACGGGACCATAATGAATACAAATATTAACAACTTATAAATCCCCATACCTCCGTAATGAATAGAATTAAAGGCTTCTCTAGATATTGGAACCCAATAGCTATGCATCTTGTGCATAAAATCAGGATAAAACTTAAGTATAAATGCCCACAATAAAAGAACGCCCCAATTAATTATCAAGTTCCAGCCTAAGAAACTTTGCAATAAATCCATTTTCATAACAATCCTTTTTTTACTTTATTGTAACAATGATTATTGGTTCATATTGAGCTTTTTTTATTTACTAAGTAATGTTGACTAATTGTTTAACTGTTTACACAAACAAATATTTAGACTTTCTTGTTAATTTCAGAATAATATTCATCCCTGTATTTTTTTAAAATATTATCTATCTTCTTACTATCAAAACCTACAGTTCTTACTGCCATTTGTGACAACTCTATACTGGCCTCTATATTTTCAGAAACAACGCCAGAAGCTCCCTTTTTTTTCAATTCTATACATTGCTCTAAATTATGTCCTCGAGCATAAACATTGAGCTCAGGATGATTTTTATTCAACAACGAAACAACTTTTATACTAGCCTCTGGATCATTCATAGTTATCAAGGTTGTTTTGGCACTCTCAACTCCAATAGCATCTAAAAAATTAGGCTTAAGTACATCTCCAAAATATATAGAACAACCTTTCTTTCTTTGCTCTTCAACAATTTTCGCGTCACAATCTACAGCTACAAAAGGTATTTTGGCTATTGATAGAATTTGACCTATGCGCGCACCAACACGCCCAAAGCCCACAATTACTATTGGTACATTATTAGTTTCACTATTGTCATTCTTTAAAGCTTTTGCACTTTTTTTATTGTTAATATTTTTTGCAAAAAATGCCAATAATGGAGTCACAAGCATACTCAACAAAACAACCGTTAACAATCTTTGAAATGCCTGCTCTGTTATTATTTGTGATTCATGCGCTAAGGAGAATAGCACCAATGCAAACTCACCACTTTGCGCCAATATGAGCGACGTTGCATATCTAGCAGCACTATTAATTCTAAATAGTTTTGTTAATAAAACTAATATCAAAATCTTTATTAAAATTAGCAGAAACAATGATCCAAAAATTATTAGTGCGCCATCAAACAACTGATCAGTATTCAGATACATACCCATAGACATAAAGAACAGACCTAATAGGAAACCTCTAAATGGCTGTAATTCTGCGACTATATGATGCCTATAAGATGAATCAGATATCAACAGTCCTGCTAAAAAAGCTCCCATTGCCATAGAGAAACCGGCATATTCAGTAATAGCCGCCATACCTAAAACAAGCAGCACCGCAGACGCAGTAAATACTTCCGGACTTCCAGAAAGCGCCACACGATGAACAACAGGATGAAGTAAGTATCTTCCAACAAATATAATTACCACAAGAATCAAAAATGATTCAACTAGGGCAAATCCAATGTCAGCACCAATACTTAACTCAGTAATTGTCAAAAGTGGAATCAGTGCAAGCAAAGGCACAACTGCAATATCTTGCATCAACAATACAGAAATAGATGTCCTACCATATTCAGATTTAAATAATTTTTGCTCTCCCAGTAACTGCAAAACAAAAGCAGTAGAAGATAACGCTAAAGCTGGACCCACCAAGATAGATGCATTTAGCCCAATATCAAAAATCAAATCAAATACAAAACCTAGGACTACCCCTGTAAATAGTATCTGCAGAGTCCCCAAGCCAAACACAAGGCGCCTCATTAGCCACAGACGCGAAGGTTTAAGCTCAATACCAATAATAAATAATAATAGAACTACCCCTATTTCAGCGAACTGATAGATTTCTTCAATATTACTAATTAGACCCAGGCCATAGGGGCCAACCAGAACACCCGAAACTAAGAAGCCCGGCACCGCTCCGACTTTGAGTATTTGAAATAAAGGAACTATAGCTACTGCAGCTATTAGCAGAATAATAATATCAATTAGATAGTTTGAAATCATAATTTGCAATTAACATAAAACAACTAAGAATCTATATAACAAAGATAGGTTGATTTTAATATAAAAAAATTAAATTCTTTTTAAAGTGATATGCTTCTAGATAAAAAAATACCGTTTTAAAGTGCTTTTAAGCTTTAAAACGGTATTTAGCATTAATAATATTTAACAAACTTAGGAGTTATTCTTCAGCAACTTCCTCTTCTGGTTCGTCATTTTCAGTTTCAGCAATTTTGGCGACCGATACCAGCTTTTCACCTTTGGCGATATTAATAAGTGTTACACCTTGGGTATTACGACCAATAATAGAAACATCAACAGCACGAGCTCGTACTAGTGTACCTTTGTTAGAAATAAGCATCATTTCATCGTCATCAGTTACCTGAATAGCACCAACCACTTTGCCGTTACGATCTGAAGTTTTAATAGAGATTACGCCACTACCACCACGCGCTTGAGCACGATATTCATCAAGCCCTGTACGCTTACCATAACCTTTTTCTGTAGCGGTTAGAATTGGGCTTGTTTCATCCGCAACAATCACCGATACCACCTCATCATCAGTTAACTTAATACCGCGTACACCTATTGCTGTACGGCCTACTGCACGCACATCAGACTCTTTAAAGCGGATAGACTTACCATTAGACGAGAAGAGCATAATATCATTTTCGCCAGATGTGATTTCCACGCCCACTAGCTTATCACCATCTCTTAAATCGATAGCAATAATTCCACCTTTTCTTGGACGGGCAAAATTAGTAAGTGCAGTTTTCTTACATGTTCCACTGCTAGTAACCATAAATACAAATTGATCATCAGTAAATTCAGTTACTGGAAGAATTGCGTTAATTACTTCATCTTTATCAAGTGGTAATAAGTTGACAATTGGTTTTCCACGTGCTGTGCGTGATGCCACTGGTAATTCATAAACCTTAAGCCAGTGAACTTTACCTGTGGATGAGAAGCACAAAACTGTGGCATGAGAGTTAGCAACAAACAATTGATCAACAAAGTCTTCATCTTTCATCTTGGTAGCAGCCTTACCCTTACCACCACGACGTTGAGATTGATAATCGCTCAGTGATTGAGCTTTAACATAACCTCCATGTGACAATGTAACTACACGATCTTCTTGAGCGATCAGATCTTCAAGCGTAAGATCAATCTTATTTTCAATAATTTGAGTCATACGTGCATTAGCAAAATTGTCACGTATCTCAATAAGCTCATCACGAATTACTTGCATTAATCTTTCTGGATTTTGCAAGATATCTAATAGGTATTTAATGCGCTCTAAAAGCTCATTGAATTCATCAAAAATCTTATCTTTTTCTAGACCAGTTAAGCGATGAAGCTTAAGGTCCAGGATTGCTTGCGCTTGCTGAGTAGAAAGCTGGTAGTCACCGCTTTTTTGTAGGCCTAACTCTGCTGGCAGATCTTCTGGCTTGAACATTGCCATATCACGATCACCAATAAGTTCTTTAATAACAGACCCCTGCCAAGTTTTGGCAACCAATAGAGCTTTGGCTTCTGTTGGATTAGGAGCTGATTTAATTAACTCAATAATCTCATCAATGTTATGTAGTGCAACAGACAAGCCTTCTAATAAATGCGCACGATTTCTAGCTTTGTTAAGATCAAAGATAGATCTGCGTGTTACCACATCACGCCTATGGGCAATGAACGCTTCTAAAACACCTTTGAGTGTCATTAATTTAGGCATGCCTTTATCAATAGCAACCATATTAATACCAAATACAGTTTGCATCTCAGTAAGCTTGTAAAGATTATTTAGCATTACTTCTGGCACTTCACCACGACGAAGTTCAACCACCATGCGCATACCGTCTTTGTCAGATTCGTCTCTAAGGCCGGTAATTCCATCTATGCGCTTGTCTTTAACTAACTCGGCAATCTTGCCTATTAATTTAGCTTTATTGACCTGATATGGCAATTCTGTAACGATAATGCTTTGTTTGTCTTCACCCTCAATGTGCGATACTGCGCGCAGGTAAATTTTGCCTTTGCCAGTTTCATAAGCTTGGCGAATACCACTAGCGCCATTAATAATTCCTGCAGTTGGGAAATCTGGACCAGGCATAACTTCTAACAACTCATCAATGCTTATATCTTCATTGTCGATAGTTTTAAGACAAGCCTCAACCACTTCGCCCAAGTTGTGCGGTGGAATATTAGTAGCCATACCAACAGCGATACCAGACGAGCCGTTAACTAAAAGGTTTGGTACGCGGGTTGGAAGAACTGATGGCTCTGATTCAGAGCCGTCATAGTTTTCAATAAAATCAACAGTATTTTTATCAAGGTCGCGCAATAACTCATGAGAAAGCTTTGCCATACGAATTTCTGTATAACGCATTGCCGCTGCCGAATCGCCATCAACTGAACCAAAGTTACCTTGACCATCAATCAGTATATTACGCATTGAGAATGGTTGCGCCATACGTACGATAGTATCGTATACAGCAGTATCACCATGCGGGTGATATTTACCAATCACGTCACCAACAATACGTGCTGATTTTTTGTAAGATTTGTTGTAATCATTGCCAAGTACATCCATTGCATAAAGAACTCGACGATGCACTGGTTTAAGTCCATCCCTAACATCCGGCAAAGCGCGCCCAACGATAACACTCATTGCGTATTCCAAATAGGAATCTCGCATCTCATCTTCAATCGTTATTACAGGGAAATTAGGCTCAAATACTTCTGGATTATCGATGTTGTCAGACATACAAAAAAGGCTTGATTAAATTAACTTTTATTGTACCTTATTTGAGCGAAAATACACAACAATATTGTGCAAATAAACACAGTAAAAACTACTTAAAAATCAACGATTTATGAGTTTCTTTTTTGAACTGCAATTGCTAAGGTTTTTAATAGGTTTTCTGTATCATCCCAACCAATACAGCTATCAGTAATACTGACACCATATTTGAGTGATTTTAAAGGGCCTACTGGTTGACAACCTTCATTAATGTTTGACTCAATCATAACTCCAAAAATCTTGTCTGATCCAGAGCTAATTTGCGCAGCAACGTCTTTACCTACTAGGATTTGATTTTTAAACTTTTTCTCACTATTTGCATGAGAAAAATCAACCATTATTTTATCAAGCAAACCATCATCGGCTAATTGTTTAGATGTTTTGTTTACATGCTCTTCTGAGTAATTTGGACCATCTGAACCTCCACGCAAGATAATATGGGATGTCTCATTACCAGAAGATGTGTAATGACTAACACCACCATCTTTATTAATTGAAAGCAAGTGATGGGGACTATTAGACGACTTAATGGCGTCAATAGCAACTCTAAGAGAGCCTGTAGTGCCATTTTTAAACCCTACTGGGCAAGACAATGCAGATGCTAACTCACGATGAGATTGGCTCTCTGTGGTACGTGCACCAATTGCACCCCACGAAATAAGATCTGAAAGATATTGTGGAGTAATAATATCAAGATACTCAACCGCAACAGGCATATTCATATCAGCTAAATCGACCAACAAATGCCTAGCAATCTTAAGGCCTTTGTCAATATCAAAACTTTCATCTAAGTCTGGATCATTTATAAGACCCTTCCATCCAATAGTTGTACGTGGTTTTTCAAAATATACACGCATTAAAATAAACAAGTCTTCTTTAAGCTCTTCTCTCAATGCTACAAGTCTATTAGCATATTCATGTGCAGCCTCTGTATCATGAATAGAGCACGGACCAACAATTACCATTAGGCGCTTATCATCACCATTTAGTATATTTTTAATAATTTCTCTAGATTGAAAAATTTCAGATGAGCCACTTTCACTGAGTGGGTACTTATCCATAAGTACTTTTGGAGCTACAATCGGAGCGCTAGAGGTAATTCTTAAATTGTCAGTATTATATTTCACGTTTATTTTTGATTCTCAATTAATGCATATGCTGAATGATTATGAATTGATTCAAAGTTCTCCGACTCAAGACGATAGTAGTTGATTTTATCATCATTATTTAAATCAAGTGCTATATCGCGCACCAAGTCTTCAACAAATGCTGGATTTTCATATGCTCTTTCAGTTACAACCTTTTCATCGTCACGCTTAAGTATTGCATAAAGCTCACAAGAAGCTTTACGCTCAGCAAGATCTATCAAATCTTCCAAGTACAGATCTTTGCCTGGTGTTGCTCTTACTTTTATGGTTATATGTGAGCGCTGGTTATGTGCACCGTATTTAGAAATACTTTTTGAGCATGGGCATAGGCTAGTTACTGGAACCACAACCTTCATCATTACTTCTGACACACCTTTATTTAAGACACCATACAAAGTGACCTGATAATCCATCATCGACTCAACACCAGAAGATGGGGCTTTTTTTCTTCTAAAGAATGGAAATTTAAGCGTAATATAAGCTGTGTCAGCCTCCAGCCTTTCTCTAACTTTATTAATAATCCTACTAAAGTTTTTACTGTCAAATTCACACGGGCCTTCGTTAAGTATCTGTACAAAACGCGACATATGCGTACCTTTGACATTCTCTGGTAAGGTCACTGTCATTGTAAAATTACCAACTGTAGGGGTTTTGTTACCATCCTTATCAATATAGATAATGGGATGAACGATATCCTTAATTCCAACCTTGTCAATTACAATATTGCGATTATCTATTTTGTTCTGTGTATCAGGCAAGTGTGATGCGTTCATAATTTTCCTTGTGAATAAGCGACTGATGCTCTTGGTGTTTCCCAGATTACCACTTCTTTAACACTAACATCTTTGTTGTTAATTAATTTACCTACTTCTTCAAAGAAGTATTTGGAAATGTTTTCAGCCGTAGGGTTTAGCTTATCAAATGGCTCAATTTCGTTTAAATACTGATGATCAAGTCTTTTGGCGACTACCTTTGTTTGTCTTTTAATTTCACGAAAATCAATTGCAATACCGACATCGTTTAGAACCTCGGATTCTACTAAAACTTCAACTTGCCAATTGTGTCCATGCAGGCGCGAACAATCACCCGGATAGTCTCTTAGGGAGTGAGCTGATGCAAAATCTGTAACAATTTTTAGGACGAACATTTTCGGAAAAATTGGTAAAAGGGTTGATTATACCTATTGCTACGTTGATTCTTTGATTATTACACCCTTAATTACTGGGTAAATACCTAGTAAAATCAATCAACTGCCTCAATTAATCTAACATTTTGATAACCTTTAGGAAGTGCATTACCACGGCGCGCTCTTGAGCCTATGTAGTTAGTTAAATCTTGAAATTTAATAGTTAAATGGCGTTTACCTGAGTGCACTTTTAGATTTTGAGTTTCAGTCAGAACACAAATGCCAGTAATAAACTCCTGTCTATCTTTTAGATCTTTGGCTGGTATTTGAATAAGTTTATTACCTTTGCCTTTTGACAGTATCGGTAATTCGGTAATAGGAAATACCAGTAGTCTACCTCGATTAGTAGCAACAGCAACAAATTGAGATTCAATATCATCAACCTTAACCACCTTCATTACTTTTGCATCACCCGGTAGAGAAATTGAGGCTTTTCCAGCTTTTTTCTTAGAGAGTAAGTCTTCAACAGTAGCAACAAAACCGTATCCATAGTCTGATGACAACAATATATTTTGATCATTATCGCCCATAACCACATCTACAAATTCAGCCCCTACAGGAGGGGATAGTCTGCCTGTTAATGGCTCTCCTTGTCCACGCGCGCTTGGCAGAGAGTTTGCTAATAATGAATATGATCTTCCGGTTGAATCAATAAATATAGCACTCTTATTGCTTCTACCTTTAACACTGGTTAGGTAGTTATCTCCAGATTTATAATTTAGCGTTGTTGGATCTATATCATGACCTTTGGCACTACGCACCCAGCCCTTATCACTAAGCACTACAGTTATGTTTTCAGCAGGAACCAAATCATCCTCATTAAATGCTTGAGATGCTTCAACATTAGCAACTATGTTTGATCTACGCTCATCGCCAAAGTCTTTGATAATAGCTTTAAGTTCTTTTTTAATAAACGTTTTAAGACGAGTATCACTAGAAAGCAACAACTCTAGCTTTTCTTTTTCTTTTGCCAGCTCTTCTTGTTCAGACTGGATCTTAACTTCTTCTAATTTAGCAAGGTGGCGTAGCTTTAATTCTAAAATGGCCTCGGCCTGGATGTCGCTAATCTTAAAGCGCTCTATTAATACTGGCTTTGGCTTGTCCTCTGAGCGAATAATTGCTATTACTTCATCAATGTTTAGAAACGCAACGAGCAACCCTTCTAAGATATGTAAACGCGCTAAAATCTTATCTAAGCGATGATTAAGACGTCTAGTTACAACTTGGGTTCTGTAATTTAGCCATTCTTTAAGCATTGGAATTAGAGGCTTAACCTGCGGTTTGCCATCTAAACCAATAACATTCATATTAACGCGATAATTCTTCTCTAGATCTGTAGTAGCAAATAAATGCAGCATTAAGTTATCCATATCAACACGGTTTGAGCGTGGCACAATAACAATGCGAGTTGGGTTTTCATGATCAGATTCATCACGAATATCATCTACCAGCGGTAGTTTTTTAGCTCTCATTTGGCTAGCTATTTGAGCAATAACTTTAGATCCAGACGCTTGGTATGGGAGTGCTTCAATTACAATATCACCATTTTCTTTTTGATAAGTGGCTCGCATCTTTACCGAGCCATGTCCGGTTTCATAAATTTGCCTTAAATCAGTAGCAGATGAAACAATATCGGCGTTGGTAGGATAATCTGGAGCTGGCAATATCTCCATTAAACTATCTAGCTCAGTTGAGGGCTTTTCTAATAATTGGATACACGCACTAACAACCTCACTTAGATTATGCGGTGGTACGTCTGTAGCCATACCAACAGCAATACCAGAGGTTCCATTTAAAAGTAGGTTTGGCACTTGTGCAGGAAGATTTTCTGGCTCTTGAATTGACCCATCAAAATTATCAGCCCAACTTACCGTACCTTGATTAATTTCTGAAAGTAATAAATCAGCATATCTAGAAAGCTTAGATTCAGTGTAACGCATTGCTGCGAAAGATTTTGGATCATCTGGAGCTCCCCAATTTCCTTGACCATCGATAAATGGATAGCGGTAAGAAAATGGCTGAGCCATAAGCACCATAGCCTCATAACAAGCACTATCGCCATGCGGATGGAATTTACCTAATACGTCACCAACAGTACGAGCAGATTTTTTAAACTTGGCAGTAGATTTAAGCCCTAGTTCACTCATCGCATAGATGATTCTTCTTTGCACCGGCTTAAGGCCATCACCCACAAATGGTAATGCACGATCCAGAATAACATACATCGAATAGTCAAGATATGCTCTTTCACTAAACTCTGCTACGCTTTGCTGCTCAAGGCCGATTTGGCTCATTCTCCCCCTGGAAATACTATAAAGATATTTATAAGTTTTGAGCTATTTTAATTCAACTTTAAGTCTTTAAAAAACAAATTAACTAAAGTCTTTCTTACTAAAAACGCGAAACATAATCTGCCAAATTTACCAAATCTTGATCTGACATATTTTTAATTAAAGCCAGCATGCCTGGGTTGCTATTAGTTCGATAGCCATCACGTATCCATTTTAGCTGTCGTAATATGTATTCATAATGCTGATCTTTAATTCTAGGAAATACTTTTTCACCATCTCCTTGGCCACTATTACCATGACAAGCTATACAATTATTCAAATAAAGCTCCTTACCACTTACAAGATTGTCGCCAGACCCAACTCCATTATTTTTATCACTTGGCATACTTTCAATATAAGCAGCAACATCTGCTATTGCCTGCACACCACCAATTGTCTGGGGGTCAGAAAAAGGATACATAGTAGGATTTTGACGATATTTTTTTTGTATGTCTTTAAGTTGCTTGATAATTACAGATCTATGTTGAGAAGCTATAACTGGAAAACTACCATTACTCTTACCTAGGCCATTTTCAAGATGGCAAGATGCACATAATCTATAACTATGCTTGCCATTTTTTAAATCTGGCGTAAGCATCAATGCAGACTCATAAACATCTTTAGCATAGGCATTATTAATACCAGCACAAACCACAAAAAAAGATAAAATAAATGACCACATACGGAACCTAAAGAAATTGGTAGAATGTGCGTTAGTTTATTTCAATTTTATTAATAAAGCAATTAACAATGACCCTTATTGTTCGCAATATTTTTTTTGTATTTACACTTCTCCTTTTAACAGCTACAAATGCAAAAGAGTTAATGGAAGTGGAGCTGCCATCTGGAGAAGAGGTAGAGATTAGAGTGTTTCCTGCAGATGGCAATATATTAATCATAGGTTTTCCTTGCGACGCAGGGAAAAGTAAGCACGAAGAAGCTACGGCTCAGAGTCTTGTTGAAGACAATATAGAAGTATGGATGCCTGATATGCTAAGTGCATATATGCTTCCAAAAGCACGTAGTAGTTACGAAGAAATGCCAGATGAAGACTTGGCTCATATAATTTATGAGGCAGTATCAACCAACAAAGATGTCTACATTATTGCATCTGGACCTGAAACGCAATTATTATTGCGTGTTGCAGCACAATGGAGGCAAGAATACCCAGAATACAAAAATCTAAAGGGTGCTATCTTATTGTTTCCACGTCTAAATGATGGCGAGCCAATTCCAGGAGTAGAGCCAAAGTATGTAGAATCAGTCGGCACTACTACAATACCACTTATGGTTTTGGAAGGTGGTAGAACTCCAAATAGATGGGGTATTAACCATCTTAGTAACAAATTAAAAGCCGGTGGAAGCGAGGTTGTATCAAAGATTGTGCCAGATATACGCGGTTACTTTTTTAAACGCTCCGACCCAAACAGAACTGAAGATGTAGTAACTTCACAATTATCAGGTTTAATAAAAGTTAGTTTGTTTTATCTACAGGAGAACTCGAAATGAGAAAAATATTTGTATTGTTGCTTTTAAGTGTTTCGCTGTATGCAAATGGCGCACATCTTAAACCTTATAGCGGCTCAATCACAGATCCAGCAATATCCCTGAAAGATCTAAATGGCAATACTCACACTTTAGAGCAATATAAAGGCAAGGTAGTCTTGGTGCAATTCTGGGCCACTTACTGTCCACCTTGTGTCAAAGAAATGCCTTCAATGAATAAAATGCAGGATAAGCTAGCCGAATCTGGAGTGCCTTTTAAAATCTTAGCTATAGATATGGCCGAAACCAAAGCTGAAGTTGATGCATTTGTAAAAAAGATTAAACCAGAATTTACTATTCTCATTGATGAAACTGGTTCTAGCATTCAATCCTGGAATGTTTTTGCCGCACCATCAAACTTTATAATTGGCAAACAAGGTCAAATTCAATACACACTATTTGGCGGTGTTGAATGGGATTCACAAGAGATAATTGATAAAATTACCAAATTATCTCAAAAGTAATATTTACTCAAATTCTTGCGTGGTGATGCATGAGCAGAATAAATTACGATCACCATAAACATTATCAATACGCTTAACCGGTGGGAAGTATTTGTTTACTACCAACGATTCAACTGGATATAGTGCCTTTTCCCTAGAGTACGGATATCTCCACTCTCCAGCCATTTCAAATGCCGTATGTGGTGCATTTTTTAATACATTGTTGTCTTTATCACTCACACCAGAAATAACATCTTGAATTTCACCATAAATACTAATCATTGCAGTAATAAAACGATCAATCTCACGTTTGGATTCGCTCTCAGTTGGTTCAATCATAAGCGTGCCGGCCACTGGGAATGACATAGTGGGAGAATGAAACCCATAGTCCATTAAACGCTTGGCAATATCTTCTTCACTAATACCACTTTTATCTTTAAGAGGTCGAATATCAATAATACATTCATGCGCAACCATACCTTGATCGCCACGATATAAAATTGGAAAATAATCAGCTAACTCACTAGCAATATAGTTAGCACTTAGTATTGCAATCTCAGTAGAGCGCTGCATACCATACTTACCCAATAGTTTTATGTAGGACCATGAAATTGGCAAAATAGAAGCTGATCCGTACATTGCAGCTGATACTGCATTTGAGTCTTTATCTAGTGGATTGCCTGGCAAAAACTCAGTCAAGTGCTTCTTAACTCCAATTGGCCCCATACCGGGACCACCACCGCCATGTGGAATTGCAAAAGTTTTATGTAGATTAATATGTGATACATCAGCGCCAAACTCACCCATACGGGTTACACCAACCATAGCATTAAGATTAGCACCATCTAAATAAACTTGACCGCCAGCGGTGTGAATAATTTCACAAATTTGCTTAATTTCAACTTCAAACACACCGTGAGTTGAAGGATAAGTTACCATTATTGCTGAAAGATTGTCAGCGTGCTTTTCAACCTTAGCTTTAAGATTGTTAATGTCAATATTGCCTGACTCATCACATTTGACAATTACAACTTTCATTCCAGCCATTACTGCACTTGCAGGATTTGTTCCATGTGCAGATGAAGGAATTAAGCAGATATTACGATTATCATCTCCACGAGACTGATGATAAGAGTGTATAGCCAAAAGACCTGCAAACTCACCCTGTGATCCGGCGTTTGGCTGTAATGAAACCGCATCATAACCAGTTACCTCTGCCAAAGCATTCTCTAAATCTTTAAATAATTGTTGATATCCCGACGCTTGATTCTCCGGAACATAAGGATGTAACTGAGAAAAACCTGGCAAACTAATTGGATACATTTGCGTGGCAGCATTTAGTTTCATTGTGCAAGATCCTAGCGCTATCATTGAATGATTAAGTGCAATATCTTTGTTCTCTAGGCGTTTTAAATAACGCATCATCTCAGTTTCACAATGATAAGAGCTAAATACTGGGTGAGTTAAATATTCAGATTTGCGCAACATCTGATCTGCAACGCTAGATTCAGCACTCTCAACACTGTCGATTGAGAATATTGCTAATAATGCAGATAAATCTTCACTTGTAGTGGTTTCATCAACTGCAATAGATAGCTTTGTATCACTAATTAAACGCAGGTTAATATTGTTAGACTGCGCCTTATTGAAAAGATCAACTGCACTACTTGTGTCAATAGTAATTGTGTCAAAGAATTGACTATGTAGTAATGTAAATCCAGCCTTAGTTAGACTAGCAGCAACAGCATTAGCCTTAGAGTGAACTTTAGTGGCAATTCTCTTTAGCCCTTGTGCGCCATGGTAAACACCATAGGCTGCAGCCAAAACCGCTAAAAGAACCTGTGCAGTACAGATATTACTAGTAGCTTTGTCACGACGAATATGTTGTTCACGGGTCTGTAGCGACATACGCATAGCAGGGTTGCCGTGTGCATCTTGTGATACTCCAATAATACGTCCTGGAACCATACGTTTATATTCATCACGCGTGGCTAAAAATGCAGCATGAGGGCCGCCAAATCCCATCGGCACACCAAATCTTTGTGAATTTCCAACTGCAATATCAGCGCCCATATCTGCCGGAGTTTTAAACAGAGTTAGTGACAAAATATCACAAGCAACAATACTAATAACGCCACTAGATTTTGCTTTAGCAATATCGCTAGATAAGTCCCTTAATTCTCCATCTGTGCCAGGATATTGCATAAGAACAGCAAAACAATCATCAAAGCTATTGCTTTGAATATCATCAACAACAAGCTCGATACCTAGTGGTTTTGCACGAGTTTGCAAAATAGTAACTGTTTGTGGATGAGTATTGATATCAACCAAAAAGCGTTTTGATTTATTCTTTTTATTACCACGTTTAGCCATCATCATCGCCTCAGCACATGCTGTAGGCTCATCTAGAAGTGAGGCGTTAGATATATCCATACCTGTAAGATCAGTAATCATCTGTTGGAAATTAAGCAACATTTCCAAACGACCTTGGGAAATCTCTGCTTGATATGGTGTGTAAGCTGTGTACCAGCCTGGATTTTCTAAAATATTTCTCTGAATAACTGCCGGCATTAGTGTGCCGTAATAACCTTGACCAATAAAATTAGTAGCCAAAGCATTGTCACTTGCAAGCTTAGTTGCTAGCTTTAGTGTATCACGCTCAGTTAACCCCTCATCAAGCTCCATACGATTGCCGAATAAAATACTGCTTGGAACTGTTTTTGACACCACTTCATCAACTGATTCACAGTCAATTGTGTTTAACATTGCCTTAATATCTGCACTACTTGGGCCAATGTGTCTGTCTAGGAATTCGTTACTCATAATGAAAATAGGGAGCGCTAAAAATAATAAGATTTTATCTTATTAAGTACTTGTTTTACTTACAAAAAAACAATGGTTTTTTTTACTATCCTGGAGGCCATTTTAACTGGCGCCCACCAAGGCAATGAAGATGAATATGATAAACCGATTGACCACCTTGCTCATTACAATTCATTGCCACGCGATAGCCATCATCAGCAAAACCTAAGTCCTTAGCAATTTTGCTAGCAGTTAATGTTAATTTACCAAGTAAATGAGCATCGTCTGCATCATTTAAAGTAGATATATGGATTTTTGGAATCACCAAAAAATGATGCGGAGCTTGCGCTTCAATATCATGAAATGCAAACACATCTTCATCCTCATAAATTTTATTTGATGGAATCTCACCTGCAATAATCTTACAAAATAAACAATCAGACATAACTCTCTCTCCCCTAACGATATTGCCTTAAATACCACCAGCCAAACACTTTTTTGGCTAAGTGCATTAATCTACAATTTGGCAGCATTAATCCACCAGTTAATGTGCGTGATATGTACATACCTTTATTGTTCGAATCAACAATACACATAAGTTCAATTTTAAACGTGTGCGAAGATGGTTTATTGTCCAGCACATCCAGAGCGTTTTTAGCTGCAGCTTCAGCTTGTAAATCAGCCATATGCGCTTGTTTTGGCATCCATTCTGGTCCTGGGAAAGAGCCAGAATCTCCAGCAACAAATACTTTGTCAGAGCCTTCAACTTCACAAAACTTATTGGCCTTAAGCATACCGCCCTCACTACGAGTAAGATCAGTATTATTAAACCAGGCATTGCCCGTCATACCAGGCATAAACAAAATTAAATCTGCAGCAAACTCACCGCCTTCAGTAATTACTTTTTCAGCTGTAAATTCTTTCATCTTATGGCCAAGATGCGTTGCAATATTACGCTTTTTCATCTCTCTTAATAAGCCGTCGACTGCCTTCTCACCCAAACGAGCACCTGGCTTAGGCGCAGGAGTGAAAAACGTTAAATTAAATTTATCACGACGCCCTTCTGCTCGCAGTTGAGTATCCAAACCAAATAAGAATTCAAACATTGGGCCGCCGCGCATCGCACTTGGCTCTTTTGGATTACCACTAAAACCAATGGCAATATCGCCACCATCCATAGCCTTGACGCGATCGCGTATTTGCTCGACACCAGTCAACCCCTCACAAGGGGTAATGGCATTTTTAATACCCGGTAATTTTTTAATAAATTGCCCACCTGAAGCAATAATAAGAGCATCATTTTCGAACAGTCCAATTGGGGTAATTACCTTTCTGCCGCTATCTTCAAGGCCAGTTACTTCAGCACAAATATGGGTTACATTCATACGCTTGAAAAAATTATCAAGCGGTACAACTATATCTTTTTTACTAGCCGCACCAGATGGCACCCAAATAAGACTTGGCATATATATCAACTCTGCCTTTGGAGAAATTAGAGTAATTTCTGCCTCTTTATCATTTTTACGAATGGTTCTTACAGCGGTTAAACCGCCAAATCCAGAGCCAATAATGGTAATTTTTTTCATATCTTTTTTACTAATCCAATAAATATTTAGTTGTATCTAATTGTGAATTTTAAATCATACGTCATAGCAAAGACTATGGCTTATTATTTTTCAACTTGCAAATGATTAAGGTTGATTACTTATTATGACAAAAGTGTCCACTATCTGGATCTTCAACACTTCTTGTTATGTTATCAACAAACTCTTGTAATTCATCAAAATCAAGCACAGTTAAAATGCGAGTCACAACATTGGGAGAAACTCGTAATGTGCACATTGTGCCATCTTTTAGTTGGGTTTGCATGCCCGCAGCATTCATAAGCAAAGCATCATCAGTTTGCTCTAATAACTTCTCCAGCTCATCTTGCAAATTATCATACAAAACTTGTAACTCTTCTAGCACATCATCACTAGTATCATCAGTAATTGAAACAATTTCCCCTTGAACAGAACCAAAACCCTTATCAATTTCTGCTTCAAATTCTATTCCCATTTTTGTTAAATGGTCTTTAAATTTGGCCGATAGATTGGCGTCAAAAAATATATAATCTAGCATAATAATTTTATAAAAACGTTTAGGATATTTTAATGCTTGACAAGGACGCGCTAGACACTTTATTTAGAGAAGCTAGAAGCCAAAATGATTGGCTAGATCAAGACGTATCAGATACTCAAATTAATCAAATTTATGAGCTAATGAAGTTCGGTCCAACAGCTGCCAACAACTGCCCTGCTCGCATTACCTTTGTTAAATCCATTGAAGCAAAAGAGAAACTAAAACCACACCTAGACGAGGGCAATGTTGATAAATCTATGAGTGCGCCGGTAGTTGCAATTATTGGCTATGATGTGGAGTTTTATGAAAAGCTCCCGTTTCTGTTTCCGCATATGGATGCCAGAAGTTGGTACGCTGGCAATCCAGAAAAAATTAAATCTGCAGGTGAGATGAATGCAACATTGCAAGGCGCTTACTTTATGCTAGCTGCACGATCAGTTGGGCTTGACTGCGGACCAATGAGTGGATTCAACAATGAAAGTCTTGACGAGGAATTTTTTCCAGATGGAAAAACTAAATCCATCTTTATGTGCGCGATTGGTCACGGCGATAGTAGCAAAATATTTCCAAGAAGTCCGCGCTTAAGTTTTGATGAGGCTTGCAAGATTATTTAAAAAATTAGAAAATTATCCATATAAGGATAAAACAGTCCTCAAAATTTAGAATAATCAATAAAAAATGCCGCTAAAACGGCATTTTTTATATCTTTTAGGTCTTTAAATTAAGCAAAAACCAAAAATTTAGCAAATTTTAATAATGTAGCAAAAGTTATTATTTTTTAGCTTCTTCTGCTTTAGATTTATCTACCTCTTCTCTTGGAGGACAGCCATTATGTTTTAACCATAAGTCTTCATGGCCAATAGCCTTGGCAAATGCTGGAATTTCACATTCATCAGCCGTTTTTTCTTGCAAGTCATTAGCTTTATTTTTACTTTTATCATCACCAATGCCAAATAAAGCACTAGCTCCAAAGCTTAGTGTTAAGGTTAACACTGTAAATAATATTTTTAATTTTTTCATATTTTTTCCTTAATTTTTTCCAAAGATTAGAAATTCGATAATATCGCCAAAAGCCAAATAAAAGAGTATGAGTATTGATACAGTAAATATGATCTTTTGTACTGAATTCAAGTATTGGATTGGCGCCCTATCTCTAGTTAAATCACAAGCCTCACCAGGACAATTTTTAACTTTCTGCTGATGCACAAGATTATAAACCTTACATCCTGCACAAATTCCAAATACCGCCTCAAAGAACAACAATCCCAGGCAAAGCGAACAAGTAATAATATTAATAGGTCCGCGAATATCATTTAGCACCACTAAATAAAACATAGTTGCCGCCAATATAAAGCCAAATGACCAAGCCCATCTTTTAGGCGCAGCATCGGTATATTCAGGTTTTTGATTATTAACCATCCATCGGCCAACTACCATTGATGGTGCATACTTAGGATTAACAAAGATGCGAATAAAAAAATCAAACAAAAATGCCGACACCATTAACTTAGTAGGCTCGTTGTTGCCAGTTAAAAAGCCACTCATAAATGCCATAAAAGCAAACAAAAATACGATTCCTGCAGCTGCTCTTACCTCACGCTCATTAAACATGAGTGCTTCATAATTCTCAACTTTTTCACCAAACTCAAACATATATATTTTATTATTTTAATTAAAGTTTATTGCATATATTCTGCAAAAAAATAGTTTTTTTTAAACCACCTGCCCTGCTGCCCAGCCTGATGACCAGGCCCATTGAAAGTTATAGCCCCCAAGCCAGCCAGTAACATCTACCGTTTCTCCAATAAAATATAAGCCTTTATGGTTTTTGGATTCCATGGTTTTGGATGATAGCTCATTAGTATCCACACCGCCCGTACATACTTCAGCTGTACGCATACCTTCAGTACCACTAGGGGTTAATTCCCAATTATTCAATACTTTGGCGAACTCTTTTAGATCTGAGTGATTAATTTCTCCGAGGGTCTTTTCAGATAAGTCTTTTGATATTAGAGCCTTGGCAAGTCGTTGCGCTAGACGCTTAGAAAAGTGCTCACTTAAAATAGTTTTTAGTGCAGTTGTTCCACGCTCTTGCTGTGCGTTTAGCAATAAATCTGTTGCATTTGTTTCTGACAATAAATCAATTTTAATTTGATTATTCTTATGCCAATAAGAAGATATTTGTAAAACAGCAGGACCGCTAATACCCCGATGAGTGATTAGTGCCATTTCTTTAAAGGTTTGATTATTACAACTAATGCTTACTTCTAATGACAAGCCTGACAAGCCTTTAAAGTATCGATCAATATCTTTTTGTGAAAACGTAAATGGCACCAAAGCAGGCTTAAAAGCAATAGACTTTAGGCCAAACTGTTTGGCGACTTGCAGGCCAAAATCTGTAGCTCCCATTTTCGGAATTGATGCTCCGCCTGTAGCTACAACTAAAGACTGTGCTTGAAAACTACCTTGATTGGAATTTACAATATAGCCATCTTGAGGGGTAATATTATCTACACTACACTCGAAAACCATATCAACATCTCTACATTCATCTAATAACAGCTGTAGCACTGCTGGGGCTTTTTGGTCGCAAAATAGCTGACCCAAGGTTTTTTCACTCCAGCTAAGTTTGTGCCTATCGAGCATAGCAATAAAATCCCACTGCGTATATCTAGATAAAGCTGATTTGCAGAAGTGTGGATTAGTAGAAAGGTAGGCCTCTGGATCGGTAAATAAATTGGTAAAGTTGCAGCGCCCACCACCAGAAACAAGTATCTTTTTACCGGGCTTGTTGGCTTTGTCTATTATTAAAACCCTACGCTTGCGCTTAACAGCTTCACTGGCACACATTAACCCAGCGGCTCCTGCGCCAATAACAATAACGTCGTATTGCTTCAAAGTAAACTCTTGATAGTGTTTACAACTGAATCAGCGTCCCACTCTAATGCACCACGATAAGAATAACGAATTACACCATTTTTATCCAACAAGAAGTTAGAGGGGTAGGCATATACACCCCAGTCTTTTACTGCATCTCCAGAAGAGTCGAGCATAATTGGTAAATCAAACTTTACCTTTTGCATAAATTCATTAATTCTAGATTTTGACTCACCAATATTAATTGTAATAATTTTAAAAGGCTGGTCTTTTAGTTTATTTTGCAGTCTGACTAATGATGGGATTTCTTTTACACAAGGAGAGCACCAACTAGCCCAAAAGTTAATAAGAACCACATGATTAATAAGATCATTAATATCTAGAATGTCACCCTTTAGGGTTTGTAATTTGAGCCCTATATTTTGTTTGCCACTGTATTTAGACAATACTGGATCACCAAATAAAGGTGAGGTGCGTTTGTTAACATCAGTAGCTAGGGTTTTTGGTTTTGTAACATCGACATCTTTCATCATCTGAAAGGCATTAGAATAAATTTCAGTTAAGTCATCTCTGTACTTTAAGTCGAGCAAAGTTAAGTCTTGTGCTTTGCGCATATGAAAACCACCACTAACGCCCTTTAGCTTATTCATAGTTACAAAGCTACCTCCACTGCTGAGTTGTTCCGCTATCTCATCAGCGTGAAAATATTTAGTACTAAATTCTGGCAATACCATATAAACAGGTAGGTTGCTAACCTTGGAAATATCTACATATTCAGCCTTATTGCCCAGATTCGATTTCCCGCTTACCAGTTGTGGAGAATGAAAAATATGCCCCTTTATGAAGTCACTATCCGTATGTTTTATTTGCCATTGATATGCAACCTTTAGTGCTAATTGTGCACCCCTGCTTGAGGTTACAAAAACTAGATCCTTAAAGCCCATACTCTGTATAGCTTCAACCAACTCAAGCACATCTTTAACATCGAAACGCTCAATACTACTGCGGTATTTTGGCACCATATAGCTTTCGTGTAAATCAAGCGCCCAAACATCTGTACCAAAAAATGCTAACTGTTGTGCCGCCGATACATACCCCGCACCAAGGCCACGCTCTGAAGGTAAGTACAAAAACATAGTCTCGCCATCAGCTGAATAGGTGTCAATATCAATAACACTTCCGGATGATAGCTCTAGCTGTATTTTATCGCCTGCAAAAATCGCAGAAGAAAATACAAAAATGATTGCAAAAAACCACTTCATTGGGCGTTGTATATTTCAATTATGTAATACAAAATTGTACCTTCAGATGATTTTGATGGTCCAAGAACTTTAGCAGCATAATAATTGCTATCAGGATTAGATTCGTCCATTGCAGTTTGTAAGTCGTCAACTATTTCTACATTATTAGAAGGAACTCTTTCGCGCTTAACTCTAGGGATAAATACAACAGCGAACTCCTCCTTTACAACATTTACACTAGGATGTGGATCTAGCGCGTAACCATTAACCATTTAAGGCAGAACCTTCTTAAATGGCTTAACTATAACGCTTGCATAGGCGCCAGATTCTAAATAAGGATCGGCATCTGCCCAGGTTTGTGCATCTTCAAGGCAGTCAAATTCAGCAACTACAAGCGAGCCAGTAAATCCAGCCTCACCAGGTTCATTGTTGTCTATTGCGGGATGAGGACCTGCTAGAATTAAACGACCTTCATTTTTTAAAATATTAAGGCGCTCAACATGCGCTGGGCGCACCTTCATACGCTTTTCTAAAGAGTTTTCTACATCTTGTGAAATAATTGCATATAACATATATCTACCCCTATAAATCTAACACGTCTTGCATAGAATAAAGCCCTGCAGACTTATCTTTAAGCCAAGCTGCTGCACGTACAGAGCCATTAGCAAAAGTCATACGCGAAGATGCTTTATGCGTAACTTCAACGCGCTCACCATCCATAAAAAAACTAACTGTATGCTCACCTACAACATCTCCACCACGGATAGTTGAAAATCCAATGGTTTGTCGATCACGAGGCTCCTCTATACCTTCACGCCCATAAATTGCACACTCTTTTAAATCTCTACCCAAGGCATTTGCAACGACCTCGCCCATTTTTAATGCTGTGCCAGAGGGCGCATCTACTTTATGGCGATGATGAGCTTCAACTATCTCGATATCGGATTCTTCTCCAATAACTTTAGCCGCCATATCTAACAATTTAAGTGATAAATTAACACCTACGCTCATATTGGGGGCAAAAACTACTGGGATTTTCTTAGAAGTGTTATTAATAGACTCTAATCCTACATCATCAAATCCAGTTGTACCAATTACTATTGACTTTCCAGCCTGCTCACAAATTGGCAAATAATCAAGTGTTGCCTCAGGACGAGTAAAATCAATCAGCACGTCAAAATTGTCAACTACAGCGCTTAGATCATCGCCTTTGTCAAGAGTAGCTCCTAGGCTCACTTTGTCGTTTTGATTGATAGATTCAATAATAGTTTGCCCCATTCTGCCTGAAGCTCCAACTACAGCAATTCTTGTCATAATAACTTGTCCTCTAAAAATCCATTTTGTTTGGTTATATTATCTATATCTTGCAATGATTTTAACATTTCAGACATTTTATCAATAGGAATCATATTAGGTCCATCACTTAGGGCGTTCTCAGGATTTGGATGAGTTTCCATAAAAAACCCCGATACGCCAACAGCAGCAGCAGCGCGTGCAACCACCGGAACCATCTCCCTTTGCCCGCCTGAAGTGCCACCTTGACCCCCTGGCTGTTGTACTGAATGAGTAGCATCAAATACCACTGGGCAATTTGTTGAACGCATAGTTGATAACCCACGCATATCTGATATTAAGGTGTTATATCCAAACGATGTACCACGATCACAAATGGTTATTGATTTGTTTCCAGTCTCATAGGCTTTGTCTACCACGTTGCCCATATCCCAAGGCGCTTGAAATTGGCCTTTTTTAATATTAACCGGAATACCTTGTCTGCAAACATTTTGAATGAAATTAGTTTGACGCACTAAGAATGCCGGGGTTTGCATCATATCAACTACCGAGGCAACCTCATCAAGTGGTGTGTCTTCATGTACATCAGTGAGTACTGGCAATCCAACTTCATCTTTTACTTTTTGTAAAATACGCAAACCCTCTTCAATGCCCAAACCCCTAAAACTACTATTACTAGTGCGGTTAGCCTTATCATAAGATGATTTGTAAATAAAGTTAATGCCTAGATCTTCGGTTACTTTTTTTAGGTACTCTGCACTTTCCAAAGCCAAGGCCTCTGACTCAACTACACATGGCCCAGCTATTAGAAAAAACGGCTGGTCAATACCAACTTCAAAGTTAAGTAAGTTCATGTTTTTAGGGTTTAAGAATTTAAAGTTTAATTATAAGTTAAAACAATTCATTTAAAATGACACCTTTGCATAAATAATGTTAAATCAACTGCTATAGAATAATGACAAATACACCAGATATTCTAAAAAAGATAATAGCTCGTAAAGAGCAAGAGATTATACAAGCAAAGGGTATTATCTCGCCCGATGAGATAATGGAAAAAGCTTATGACAATCGCAATACACGTGATTTTTTTAAAGCTTTAAAAGATAAAGCAGACCTTAAGCAGAACGCTATTATTGCCGAAATTAAAAAAGCATCCCCTTCAAAAGGGGTTTTGCGTGAAAATTTTAATCCAGTTGAAATAGCTAAAAGCTATGAAGATCATGGTGCTGCGTGTTTGTCAGTATTAACTGATAAAGACTTTTTCCAGGGTGATGATCAATACCTTATTGATGCTCGATCTGCTGTTTCAATACCAGTACTACGCAAAGAATTCATTATTGAGCCGTACCAGGTATTTGAATCTAGAGTGCTAGGTGCTGATTGTATTTTGCTAATTGCAGCATGCTTAAGTGATAGTCAAATGGAAGATTTAGCTATGCTTGCTATTACCTTAAAGATGGACGTACTAGTTGAAGTGCATGATCTAGAAGAGCTTAAACGCACTATACAATTACGTTTGCCAATGATCGGCATTAATAACCGAAACTTGCGTACTTTTGAAGTTTCTCTGAAAACTACTATTGACCTACTTCAGGAGCTTGATGATGAGACCTTGGTTATAACTGAAAGTGGTATCTTAACATCAGATGATGTATCCTTAATGAGGGAAAATAATATTCACAGTTTCTTAGTTGGTGAAGCATTTATGCGTCAAGACAACCCAGGAAAAGCACTACAGGAGATCTTCTCATGAATACAACAGTAAGATGGATCGATGGAATGATGATGGTTGGTGAATCAGCCAGTGGCCACGCCATTGTTATGGACGGCCCAGAGGAGTTAGGTGGCAAAAACCTAGGTGTTCGCCCAATGGAGATGCTGTTATTAGGTATGGGTGGCTGTACAACAGTTGACGTGGTTTCAACATTGAAAAAAATGCGCGAAAATGTACAGGATTGTCGCGTAGAAATATCAGCCAAAAGAGCTGACGAGCATCCTAAAGTATTTACCGCAATCCATCTGCATTTTATTGTCGAAGGTGACAATCTTAATGACAAAAAAATTACAAAAGCAGTTAGTTTATCTGCTGATAAATACTGCTCTGCCTCAATTATGCTGGCAAAGACAGCTACTGTTACTCACGATTTTGAAGTAATTCAAATTGGATCCGCATAATGTGGGGCTGGATTGGCACCATTACCGGAATTATTGGCGGACTTTTTGTTGCTCTTAATTTTGAATATTCAAAGTTTGGATATATCTTTTTTATGGCCTCTGCTATAAGCTGGATTATCCAAGGCTCAAAAAATAGTGATAAAGCTTTAGTTCTGCTTAACGCTGTATTTGTAATTGTTAATACAGTTGGTATATATCGTTGGTTTATCTAATAAAATTCAATAAATATTTATCCTATAGTATTTTTTTATTAATACTCTCACTCTCTTCTATAGCAGAAGAAGAGAATAAAAAAGTAACTTCAGTTGTTGAGAAAATTGAAGAACTTAATATTAATATATTAGATCTAGAAGTAGAGTACGAGTTAGGTGAAAGTGCATTCGTAATATCAAATGAAACTAAAGACATTGAAAACCAGCTGCTTTACTATGAGTACAACCTAGGAACCCCAAAAGGCAATGATGATCAGTGGAATGAATCAGAGCAAATGATTCTAGATGCAAAAATCAAATTACAAGCCCTACAGGAAAAAATAAAACTTGAAGGCGACTGGGGGGAAATCAGATTTAGAATTCAAGATTTTGGTGGCGAAAACCCTGGTGACGCAAACCTTAGATACAACTACGGTTTTTAAAAACTGGGTATTTGAATTTTAAAAATTTAGCGTATAATATTTTTTTCACGGAGAGTTGGCCGAGTGGCTGAAGGCGCGCCCCTGCTAAGGGTGTATAGGGTTTATCCCCTATCGAGGGTTCAAATCCCTCACTCTCCGCCATATTGTTACACCTTGTAGAATAAAAAATACTTACAATACCCATATCTTAGTTCGGGTAAAATTTTTAAATTATTTCACATCAATCACCCCTATCATGACTGACACACCATTAGTAATTGCAGGCAAAACTTATAATTCACGCTTACTAGTTGGCTCAGGAAAATACAAAGATTTAGAAGAAACACGCCTTGCAACAGAAGCAGCACAAGCTGATATTATTACTGTTGCCATTCGTCGCACCAACATTGGTCAAGATGAAAACGAACCAAACTTACTTGATGTTATCTCACCAGATAAATACACAATATTGCCTAATACTGCTGGCTGTTATACCGCTAAAGATGCGGTACGCACTTGCCAATTAGCACGTGAACTATTAGGTGGGCATAACTTAGTTAAGCTTGAAGTGTTGGGTGATGAAAAAACACTATATCCAAATATTGTTGAAACACTGGCTGCTGCACAAACCTTGGTTGATGATGGTTTCGATGTGATGGTCTATACTAGTGACGATCCAATTGTTGCTAAAGAATTAGAAAATATAGGTTGTTGTGCAGTTATGCCACTTGCATCCCTTATTGGATCAGGCCAAGGCATTGCTAATCCTGCAAATATTAAGCTAATCAAAGAACAAGCCAATGTTCCAATACTAGTAGACGCTGGCATTGGATGTGCAACAGATACAGCTCGCGCTATGGAGCTTGGCTGTGATGGAGTGCTTATGAACTCAGCAATTGCTAACGCACAAGATCCAATCCTAATGGCAAGCGCTATGAGGCACGCAATTATTGCTGGACGTGAATCTTTCTTAGCAGGAAGAATGATGAAGAAGGCTTTCGCTTCAGCTTCATCACCAATGGAAAATCTAATCTAGAATCAGGTTTGAGTCTAGATTAGATTCAATACTAAAACTTAGCGTTTGGAATTGGGTGATTATCGACCACGAAGTCAATATCTTTATCACCTCTACCACTAAGATTGACCAAAATAGTTTCGTCTTCGCCCATATCTTTAGCAATTTTCATTGCATATGCTACCGCGTGAGCTGACTCTAGCGCTGGAATAATGCCTTCTAATTGAGATAATGCATAAAAAGCATCTACCGCCTCTTTATCATCACATAGGCCAACTGAAGTTCTACCAATTTTATTTAGATAGGCTTGCTCTGGACCAACAGAAGGATAATCAATTCCAGAGCCAATTGAATAAACTGGAGCCGGCTCTCCATCCTCATCTTTTAGCATAATAGAGTTAAATCCGTGCATAACACCCTCTTCTCCATAAGTAAGGCTAGCCGCATGATCGCCAAGTTTGCTACTCTTACCCATAGGCTCAACACCAACCAAATCAACATTTTTGTCATCAATAAAACCTGCAAAAATTCCCATAGCGTTTGAACCACCACCAACACATGCAACCACTTTATTTGGCAGTGAGTTTTCAAGCTCATTAAACTGATCTTTAGCCTCAAAACCAACTACTGATTGAAAATCTCTCACCATCATTGGGAATGGGTGAGGGCCAACTACAGATCCAATACAGTAGATAGAATCTTCATACTCTTGTATATAGGTGCCAAACGCTGAATCCACAGCTTCTTTTAGGGTTTTTAAGCCATCTGTTACAGTAACTACTTTGGCGCCTAATATTTTCATTCTTACAACATTTGGATGCTCTTTCTCAACATCAACTTCACCCATATGTATTTCACACTCAAGGCCAAAGTATGCGGCGGCTGTTGCTAATGCAACACCGTGCTGTCCGGCACCTGTTTCAGCAATAACTTTCTTTTTACCAAGGTGTTTTGCCAAAATAACTTCGGCCATACAGTGGTTAAGTTTGTGTGCTCCAGTATGATTAAGGTCTTCACGTTTTAAATATATCTTTGCACCACCACAATGATTGGTTAGATTTTTAGCATATGAAATTGGCGTTGGTCTACCCTGAAAATGTTTACGCACATATTTCAATTCATTGATAAACTCCGGGGAATCTTTTATTTCTTTGTAAGCTTGCGTAATTTCAGCGAACGGCTTTTCAAGCATTGGAGGTATAAACGACCCTCCAAATTTACCAAAAAAACCTTCTTCATTAGGATGGGAATCAAGATAAGAGTCTGACATTATTTCTCCTTATTATTACAAATAAAGCTTAAATAATACCCAAGTTAATTAGATGTGTTGTCTTAATTTAAATCCAATAAAATAAAATTAACTTTAATCAAATTTTTACAGATTCTATGTAAAAAAAATACTAATCTAAAAAACTTTCAACCGGATCTTCTTCTTTAGGTCTTTTGGTTCTAACTCCAGGCTTTGCCAACACTTCTAAGAAGAAAGTATCTAGTCCTTCTGTATCTGCCTCTGAGATACATTTGCTAATCTCTGAAACGTGTATAACCCCACAAGATGCTTCATCAGCGCCATAACGACAATCAAAATCCCAAAAATCTACATCTTTAGGTAGCGTCTTATTGCGCTCGCGCTTAATATATTTTTTAAGCTCGTG
>PNQY01000061.1 GCA_002909145.1 Candidatus Thioglobus perditus | reverse complement strand
CACTCGCAGGAGTGATAATAACACTACCTGTTGGTTGAGTGTTAAGGACAACGGTGTAAGTGCCTGTAGTGGCTTCACCTAGTGAAGTTGTAGTGCTTGAGTTGGTTACACCAGCGGTGTCATTATCGGTAATGGTATGGGTATGTACCGTATTAGTACCCAGTGTGGCATTGCTTGGATTGGACAAAGTAATAATCACGGTTTCATTAGTCTCATCAAGTGCATCTGCTGCTACAACAATATCAATGGTGGTGCTAGTGTTGCCTGCAGTAATGGTAGCTGTACCATTAGCCAGCGTGTAGTCAGTGCCTGAGCCTGTGGCTGTACCAGTTACTGCATAATCAACCGTTACGTCTTGACCAGAAGCAGCTGATAGATCAATGGTAATGGTTTGATTGCCTTCGGCTTCTGTTGCACTTGAAGTTGCAACGTTAAAGTCAACGGTTGGAGCTGCTGTGGTAAAGCTAAATGCAGTACTTGAGCTAATACCTGCGTAAGAGTTAGAGCTGGTGTCATCAAACGCTGTAGCGTCAATCAGTACGTAGTATTCAGTAAGACTATCTAAGTCATCAGTTGGATTAATAGTAATGGTTGACGTACCTGTACCTGATACCAGTGAGGTATTAGTAACATCAATAGTCTCTACAACTGCACCGCCACTAGTCTTATAAATCACAATATTGCCAGATTCAGTATCTACTGTCTCATTAAAGTTCAGCACAATATTACTAGCAACAGCTATTGCGGTTGCATCATCTGCTGGAGTGTGTGAGCTTAGAGTTGGGTTGCTAATATCGACATCAGTTACCGTTGCAGTGACATCAGCCGAAGTCACACTAGCGTAATCAGCACCTTCAATAGTATGCGTAATAGTGACACTCTCATTAGTTGCATCATCATCACTAACACCCGTAACTGTGACGGTTTGCGCTGTATCCCAGTTAGCTGTAGTAAAGGTCATTGCACCTGATACGGTGGCCGC
>PNQY01000060.1 GCA_002909145.1 Candidatus Thioglobus perditus | reverse complement strand
CTTTTAGATTGATTTAAAGTCAATACATCATTATAATTCCCCTTAATTCCTCGATAGCTCAGTTGGTAGAGCAACGGACTGTTAATCCGTTTGTCGCTGGTTCGAGCCCAGCTCGAGGAGCCAATTATTTAAAGGGTTTACTACGGTAAGCCCTTTTTTTTCGCCCTAAGAAACTTTAATTTCGTACACTTTTCGTACACTTAAATTGGAGTTAATAATGGCAACAATACAGAAAGTTAAAAACAAGAAAGGTGTCTCTTATAGAGTCATTGTTCGAAACAAAGGTCTAAAAACAATCACTAAGACGTTTTCTAGGCGTCAATTAGCAGTTAAATTCATTAATCAAATGGAGTCTGATAGACAATCACGAGCTCTATATAGTGTTCAGAATGACAATATGATGTTTTCTGAATTGGCTTCTGAGTATCTTAATAATGAGTATCACGGCACTAGGGTAAAGCAACAAGAAAATATGGCTAATTATTGGGTAGACATACTATCTGATGTAAAGATTGCTGACGTAACAATTAATGATATTAACAGGGGTTTAGAAACTCTCAAAGGGTCACTTAGTAACGCTACTAAAAATAGATATAAAGCAGTCGTTTCAGTGATGTTTTCATACGCTTGTAGGCAGTATGGATTGACACATAATCCAGTCCAGAATATACGCTCTCTACCCGAGAATAATGCCAGGATAAGGTTCTTATCAGACAGTGAAAGAAGTGCTTTATTTAAGGCTTGTAGAGGCTCTCAGTGGGGTAAGTTATACCTGCTCGTACTGCTTGCTATCACTACTGGTGCGAGGAAAGGAGAGTTGATAAATTTACTCTGGAAAGACATAGATTTTGACAGACAAACAGCCTATGTAAAGATGACTAAAAATAGGCAGCCAAAAGTGATGCCACTGACTGACGATGTAGTAGCTGAATTAAGTAAATTCACAGGGAAAGAATCAGAGTTAATATTCAATTCAGAGATTAAACCTGACAAACCTTATGAGTTCTATAAGTTATGGAAAAAGGCACTTAAATTAGCTGAAATTGAGGACTTTAGATTTCACGATTTAAGACATACAACAGCTTCGTATTTGGCTCAGAACGGATGTTCACTATTAGAGATAGCAGATGTATTAGGTCATAAGCAACTCGAAATGACAAAGCGTTATGCTCATCTATGTTTAGACCACAAGCAGAAGCTTATTAATAATATTTTTAGTTCAATTTAATGTTGACAGGTGTTAACTAACAGTTTACAATGGGGTTAAAAGTGTGAAGTGATAGTTTACACATAACATTAATAATAGGAGAAACAATATGATGAATATGGGTATGGACAAAGACATAATAAGTAGTGCTATAGAGGAGTATGGGCTGACTATACAAGATGTTATGGTGCTAATGAAAGGCTATGAAAAGTTCACTGAATCCAGTATGGATGAGAAAAAAGTGATTATTGAAAAAGTAAAAACACTAATTGAAGAACACTAACAAGGAGATAGAAATGGCAACGAAACAAACACTAGGTGAATATATCCGCAACCTACGTAACAAAAGGGATATAGGGGTTAGAGAACTAGGTAGGGCGGTTGATGTATCAGGTGTTCATATATCTAGTATCGAGAAGGATAAGAACACACCATCACCAGAGCTACTACGCAAGATAGCAGTAATACTAGGTGCAGATATAGACAAACTACTATCTATGGCAGACCAGGTAGACCCAGAGGTGATTGATGTTATTAAGGGTAGTCCAGCAGCAGCCCCTAGTTTTCTACGCTCTGCCAAAGGACTGACAAAGGCACAGTGGGCAGAGCTAGAGAAAGTCGCTCAAAAGATGGCGTCTAAAAAGAAGTAGGAGAACTGCTATGGTAGATTTAAACAACTTCCCAGATATATCAGAACAAGAGATTGAGATGTGTGTCGATGAACTACTCAACGGCTATGCTGATGAGAGTAGCTGGAATTATGATATGCCAGTACCTGTAGAACGTATCGCTGAGAACCATCTAGGATATGACATTGAAATTACTGATGAAGGTCTATTTGCAGATCCTGAGTTTCTAGGTGGTATCCATTTTGATGATAAGCTCATTCAAGTCAACGGTTCTATCGAAGACCACGACGGGCGATATAGCTTCACCGTAGCACACGAATTAGGGCACCACTGTCTACACAAAGATGAATTCAAAAAGCAGACTTCAGGTGATGAGATTATGTGTCGTGATGTAGGCGAGAAGCCTATTGCAGAGGTGCAGGCTGATAGGTTTGCAGCCTATCTACTAATGCCATCAAAGGCGGTTTTAAGTGCCTTTAATCGAGCATTTGGAGACGATAGCAAGTCATTTGATATGAGCTTCAAGAACAAACATAAGCTAGGTGCTATTGCAGGCAGAGTGATTGATGCGGGAGGATTTGATAATGTCTCTCTAACAGCTATGACTAATCGCCTAATAGGAATGGGGCTAATCACTGGTGCGAACTATCAATCAAGAGTGATTCCAGATATACAAATAAGCAGCCTGAAAGGGTTGTGGAAGTCATATGTATCAATGTTTAACAGGGAGGTGAAACGAGTCAAAAAATATATGAAGTAACAACGGTGAATATGGAATTAATAATGCAGGAGAAAAATAATGATTAACGCAGGAACAATGGGACTACCACTACATTTTGGCAAGGTTCCAAACTTTTTAACCCAGAGAATGGGTTTAATGGGAGGCTCGATTGTAGAATCAATCGTAGACAATTATGGCAAATCAGAGGTGCTTACTAGAATGAGCGATCCTAACTGGTTTCAAGCACTAGGTGCAGTTATGGGTATGCAGTGGAATTCCTCAGGAGTGACAGCTACTGTACTAGGCTCTCTCAGACGAGAAATCAACCCTAAAGCCTCAGACCTAGGACTATACATACTAGGTGGCAAAGGGAAGTATGGGTGGTCAGCGCCGAATCAGGTGGAAAGATTGGCTGACAAGCACTCATTGGACGGTGATGGTCTGGTTAAGGCGTGTCAACTGACTCGCAGGGTGGATAATAATGCGGTGCAGGATGGCTACAATCTATATCAACAGTACTTTATTCTGTCAGATGAGGGTGAGTGGACTAGTATCACTCAGGGTATGAACACAAGTGACCGTAGAGCGAGACGCTATCACTGGCATTCTCCTACAGTGCGTTCATTCGTGGATGCGCCACATACAGGTATTGTTGGCGAGAAGGGTGAGCCA
>PNQY01000059.1 GCA_002909145.1 Candidatus Thioglobus perditus | reverse complement strand
AACCTCTAAGTCTTCATCTTCTGTGTAAAGTGCGCTATCCATCTGAGATACATAATCACGCCAGCTAACATCATAAAAACCCTCTGGGTCAAATATTGCAGTAGCAACAAATTCATCTATTTTTTCATAATTCAACAATCTGACTATATTTTGATTAGATAGCTCCTCATATGCATAGCACAACCAATCTACAATACAATATGCATCAAAATTATCATCTAGTTCTGGACTCCTAATACTTCCATTTTCTTTTGTAGTATGCGTAACGTCAATTATTAACCCTGGAATAACGAGAGCTAGAGATTTACTAGATGTAATGGCAGCCAATAAGTCAGAATCTTTTGATTTAATCCACTCTATAAAACTGTTTAGTCTTTTTTTAGAAACTACAGGGTCTTTCAATTCTTCAACTTTATAAATAATGTCTTTCGGCATCTGGAACTTTTTCTCAAGACTTTCTACAAGCTCATCATAAGTGATGCTATCGCCAGTCTTTTCACGCCTTTCTTTCCTTTCGATTTCTAATTGATTAACCTCTTCTTTGATTTGCTTATGATATTTGTTATCAAATAAACCAAGTCCTATCAGGATGACGATAATAGCAAAAAAAGCAACCACCCATCCAATCGCTATCAATAGGTCTGTTAAAAATTCAATCATAGGTTTACCACCTTGCCTTTAAAGGCTATAGAGTTAGGCTTTAAGCCGTTTTTAGCTAGTCGCTTAGCTACCTTCGGAAACGGCGTAATGTGCTCTTTTTCAAGTGATTTTAACAGTCCAGGGTGAACTTTGTATAGCTTATCTTCAACCTGTTGAATACCCTCTTCATCACTGAATGAAACCATCACACAGGCATTGCACGACACCTTTGCATCAATCAGATACTTTAATGCCTTAAACGGCAGTTGATAGCTAGATGGAATAGCACTGGTCAATTCGTGGAATTCGTCTTCGTTCGTACCTTTGATTGACATCCGCACGTGTAGATTCTTGAACCTAGATAGTTGCTGTGCAAATACTTCATCATTGCCCAATGTCATTCCGTTCGTCTCTAGGATATACACATAGTCTGATTGGTCCACCAACTCTAGCAATTCAAACAGATGTTCTCTGCCTAGCGTTCCCTCAGAAGCTGAGGCTGATATAAGCTTATGTCCGTAGCGTTTAGCACTTTTATCGAGTGCATCGAAGACCTGCTGAGGGGTATAGAACTTCCCAGTAGATTGCGGTTTGAACACAGGTTTATCAGAGAAACAGAATTTACACCTGAGATTGCAGCCTACTTCTACAGCGGATGTAGTGCCGCCATAGAATCGTAGAGGACGAGAAAGCTTCGCATATTTGCGTTTGTTTCCGTCCACCACAATAGACTCCATCTTTTCAGTTAGCCTGATAGGGTCGTAGCCTTTCATAACCTAGTGCTTAGCTGATTCTTTTGACTCTTTGTCTTTGCCGTATAACAGAGAGTTCTGAGTATCCATAATCGCACGAGTCACACCTTTTTTGACGTTACCCATAAAAGTCTTGCCACCATTTTTCTCAGCGTGGTCCCACTCATATTCCATCAAATCTTCTAGGAATGAGATAGGCGAAGCACCTTTTTCATTATCAACACAAGCCCTATGCAGACGCTTAATCGCTCTAGACTTATCCTTATCACCCATCTTCGACTTCTCCACAGAGTTCTGCAGCATATCAATAGTCTCATCCATCGCTTTGGTGTCGATTGGATGTGGTCTGCCATCCTTGCCACCGATAGCGAATGAGAATCTAGCTGGGTCTTCAAAGCGTGACGCATCGCCGTGTACTACCTCTGATACCATCGCTAGAGACTTCAGTGTTCTAGGACCGACACCTTTCATCATCACTAGGTCTTCAAAATTGTCAACATCACGATTGTATGCCATATTTAGCACTGAACCTAGACGCACCATATTGACATCTTGTTCACGTACATCGTGTCTATTTGGCATCACAATACCTCTGTATGCATCCAGTACTTCAGCTGGTCTTTCTTTTGTCAGGCCGACCATATTTGTTCTGAGCATATCAGCTTTTGAATCGGTTAGATTCAATACTGGCTCACCCTTCTCGCCAACAATACCTGTATGTGGCGCATCCACGAATGAACGCACTGTAGGAGAATGCCAGTGATAGCGTCTCGCTCTACGGTCACTTGTGTTCATACCCTGAGTGATACTAGTC
>PNQY01000058.1 GCA_002909145.1 Candidatus Thioglobus perditus | reverse complement strand
CAGTAGTTTCCCTTCTTATATACAAAATCTGGGTATCTTTTAACTACAAAAGCCCACACAATAATCATAGTAAGATTAATAATCAAACTCCAACCCAAGAAGCTTTGCCACATTTCTATTGTCATAAAAGTAATTGTAGCTCAATATGACTAATTAAAGTATCTAATTGGTGTACAATTAGAAATGTGACTAAGAGTTGTTCACTCACGAACTAGGTGGTTGACCTATATTGTACGCCTTGGGATTTGCCCTTAAGTACTCAAAAAAGGAGAATGCTATATATGACCACTTGGAATCCAGACAAGTATATTGATGCTTGGAATTTTTCGTCTGTTGTCCACAATGGACAGCTAGTCCCTGGCACTCAAAATCCCTATATTAATCACATTGGTCTAGTCACAATGGAAGCAATGACTGCGGTTGCTAATAGTGATAATATCAATAATCCTGACTTATTAATTCAGTGTGCTTTACTTCACGACACTATAGAAGATACTGAGTGTACTTACGAGACTATTAAACACGAGTTTGACACTGAAGTTGCTGATGGTGTGTTGGCACTAACCAAAGACGCTAATCTGCCCACTAAAGTAGAACGTATGAAAGACAGTATAGCCCGTATTAAAAAGCAACCTACAGAGGTATGGATGGTCAAGTTGTGCGATAGGATTACCAATCTACAGCCTCCTCCTAAACACTGGAACAAGAATAAAATCAAAGCTTACCTTGGTGAAGCTAAATTAATACTTGAAAGTCTTGGTAAAGCTAATGATTATTTGGCTGATAGGCTAGAAATAAAAATTGATAATTATGTAGATTTTTTAGGAACTTTCACAGTCTATATTGATGATAATTTCCATTATATGGATGAATCAGAGCGTTATACCTACGGTGAGTATGAGACTTATGAACAGGCAGTAGAGGCTTGTAAGGCGATTATTGATAAGGAGTTAGAATCGTTTAATAAAAACACTGATAATGATATGAATGTTTATGCTCAGCATTGTATGTTTGGAGAAGATCCCTGGATAACGCCAACACCAGAAGGCAAAAAACACTTCTCAGCAAGAGATTATGCTAATCAAAGATGTGAAGAAAGTTACAAATAATTACTAAAAGGTTGGTTCGCCTAAGAACTGGGTATTTGTTCCTATTGTGCACCCAAGGATTGTCCTTAAAGTACTAAAACGGAGAAATAATATGTCTACAAATCAAAATAAGAAGCGTACATTAAAATTGCGCATCGGGTTGATGACACAGGAAAGAGCAACCGAAATAAACAATGGTGGTGCTACGCTAATTCAGTGGAGGCGAACTTCCAAAACCCAGGCCGCACCGAGCAGGGTTACTCAAACAAAACCAACAAATGTTGAAAGCAACAGCAAGGAGGATGACAATGAAAGAAGTTAAAACAAAAACCCTCGCTGAAGCAAGAAAGCATTTTAACCTGTTTGAAAACACCACATCTAAGCTAGTTGGGGATTACTGGATAACAACACTAACCCCAAAGGATGACCCGATATATACTCGTGGTTATTCAATTAGCTGGAGTCCAATAAGAGGAGCAAACAATAAGGCTACTTCCAACAAGAAGAAATAGCCAAACAAGCAACCAGTGGGTTCTAATAAAGCTCACTGGTTACTCAAAGGAGTATGAATTATGTTTATTAAAGATATTAACAAGGATGAGAAATTAGCTCCATATGCTAAAGAAATTCTTACTCGTCTTGACTCTGTTGTAGGTGAGTTCAGAAAAGGCTATTTCAACAGCATTTCTGGTCCTGCCTACATAATAAGGAGAAGGATTGTATATAAATTTATAGCTAATTATATTTTAGACAATGATGAACTACCAAAAGGTGTCCACTTTGTTCATAAAGCCAAAGGTAAATACAACTACCCAGGAGAAATTGGCAATTGTGGCTTTGTTAACTTTGATTTGACCATTAACAAATAGTTATTGAAGATTATTAGAATAAATAAAAAATAAAGGAGGTGAGATAAATATGGCATACGATGTAACAATTACTGGCTACTCTAAAGAGGGTGAAGAAATATTTTCATTAGGCGCCCCTTGGTGGGACGGCTTTAGACTAATGGGTAATAAGAGGTTTAAATCTTTTGAAGTTAATCCAGGTTACCTTGATTGTTTAGCTAGTTTAAGCGTTGAAGAGACCAAAGCATTAAATGATAAATATGATAGTGATGTTTATAAAGAACTATACAGTGAAAAAATGAAATTTCTCGATGATGCAATAAATGTATATGGAGAGAAGGTCTATTCTAGATTTCATATTCATATTGCAGAATGGTAATCTAAGAGATAGTTAGTTTGATTTATTAAGCTAGCTTATCAATTAGTGTTTCTAAAGTAGAAATTCTACATTCTACTAGCAAGAGATTTACCTAGCTTTTCTACTACTCCCACAACTAGAGCATTACCCATAAAGAAGGCTCTCTTGGCATCTGTAGCCCCTTCGGTATGATTATCAGGGAAGCATATTCAACACCAACTGAAGCTACGAAAATAATAGCCCATATGTATTTTCTTAATATTAAACCCTTTGCCCTTCATTGTTCATTACTCCTTTTACTTCTACATAACATTTGTTCATAACAAAGTCAGGTATATAATTACGTTTAATAGTATAAGTAATTCTATTCCACTCATGTTTCCACTCCTTTTTTCGTTAAACTCCTGGGCTAATAACTACTGATCCAGTTGTTTTCGCAAAGCCAGATTTTTTAAGTTGACGACGAAATCTTAAATGCCTCCATCTGGTTAGTTCAATTAATGGCCTCCATACAGCATGAGTTAGTCGGTGTTTAATCAAAAAATGCCATAACCAGTTCGATTGCTTATAAAGTTGAGACATTATCAAATATGGAATGACTGCCGATAATTCTTTTGGTCTTCTATTCCATATTGATCGATATGAAAACAATCTTCTATAAACATATTCATATCCATCTTTAAGCTGCTCAACTGTCATCCCTTTAGGAGAAAAAACTACATGTGACGTGTCATATTTGCCCCAGTCTTTGTGCAGTATTCTTTTCTCTTTTTCATATTGTTCAAATAGTGGCGTAGCTGGATAAGGTGTTAGAATATGAAAAGTTGCACATTCAAGTCGATTTTCCTCCACCCAGTCAATTGTTTTTTGAAACACATCAGGTTCATCAGTATCAAAACCAAAAACAAAACTTCCATTAACCTGTATTCCATTATCATGAAAGACTTTAACACGCCTAGAATAATCCTCTGGCATTGGGGATTTTTTATTTGAGTTTAATATACTTGAATCATTTAACGACTCAAATCCTACAAATACACCAAAACACCCTGATAACGCCATCTTCCTAACAACATCTGGTCGATCAGTAATATCAATTGATACTGCAGCACTCCAAATCTTATTCAAAGGCATTAATTCATCACAAAGCTCATCTAAATAAGCTGGCTTTGATCCTAAATTATTATCAACAAATACTGCGTACGGATGATCATTTTCAATAATTTCATCAACTACTTGTTGAATCTCACGTGATTGGCTTGGAATATATGTACCTTTTGTGGATAAATAACAAAAGTTGCATCTATTATGACAACCTCTTGTCGCAATTATGCTGGATGTAGTTAAAAACTGTTTTCTGGGTAATATATCTCGCATGGGAGTCGGATCTTCACGATACATCTTCCTATAACTACCATCATATCTAGCCTTAAACTCTCCATTCTCTATATCATGAAGGATGCTACCCCATATTTGAACTCCCTCTCCAACTGCTAAAATATCGGCATGTGGCTCACATTCGTCTGGGCAAGATTGTACATGCAGACCACCCATAACAACAATACTACCTCTTGAACGATACCAATCTGCCAGCTCGTATGCTCTTTTTGCAAATGTTAAATGTACTGTAATTCCGACTACTTCTGGAAATGGATCAGTTGGTGGGTGCCCTTGAAGAAGATTCTCATCCCAATACTCGATACTCCAATTATCTGGCGTACTTGCAGCAATACTTGTTAGTGCTAGTGATGGCGTTAATACATGCTTACCAAAACTAGAATGAGGGTCTTTTCTATAAAATGGATTAAGCAACAATATATGTCTTTTTTTGATAGGCGCTAATGAATCACTATCCAACAAAATTGGAGGATATTTCATACCATCTGGCATTCTTGATTCTTTACTTCTATTGAACATTACAAATTCACCACCTTGCCTTTAAAAGCTATAGAGTTAGGTTTTAAGCCATTTTCTGATAGGCGCTTGGCAACCTTTGGGAATGGCGTAATATGCTCTTTTTCTAGTGATTTTAACAGTCCAGGATGAGCCTTGTACAGTTTTTTCTCAACATTTTTGATGCCTTCTTTATCACTGAATGAAACCATCACACAGGCATTGCACGACACCTTTGCATCAATCAGATACTTCAGTGCTCTGAATGGCAGTTGGTAGCTTGTTGGCATTGCACTCGTCAATTCGTGATACTCATCTTCATTAGTGCCTTTGATTGATACTCGTACGTGTAGATTCTTAAATCTTGAGAGTTGTTGTGCAAACTCAGGGTCATTGCCTAGTGTCATTCCATTTGTCTCTAGAATATAGACATAGTCTGACTTCTCAACTAGCCCTAGTAGTTCAAATAGATGTTCTCTACCTAGCGTCCCTTCTGACGCTGAGGCTGATATGAGTTTATGCCCATAGCGTTTGGCACTCTTATCTAGTGCATCGAATACCTGTTGAGGGGTATAAAACTTCCCAGTAGACTGTGGTTTAAACACAGGTTTGTCAGAGAAACAGAATTTACATCTGAGATTGCAGCCCACTTCTACAGCAGAAGTAGTGCCACCATAGAATCGTAGAGGACGAGAGAGTTTCGCATACTTGCGTTTGTTCCCGTCCACCACAATAGACTCCATCTTCTGTGTTAATTTGATAGGGTCGTAGCCTCTCATAACTCTAGTGCTTTAATGATTCTTTTGACTCTTTGTCTTTGCCGTATAGCAGAGAGTTCTGAGTATCCATAATCGCACGAGTTACACCTTTTTTGACATCGCCCATAAAGGTCTTGCCACCATTCTTCTCAGAGTGGTCCCACTCATACTTTATCAAGTCTTCTAGGAATGAGATAGGTGAAGCACCTTTTTCATTATCAACACAAGCCCTATGTAGACGCTTGATTGCTCTTGATTTGTCTTTATCACCCATTTTTGATTTCTCCACAGAGTTCTGCAGCATATCAATAGTCTCATCCATCGCTTTAGTGTCGATTGGATGTGGTCTACCATCCTTGCCACCGATAGCGAATGAGAATCTAGCTGGATCTTCAAAGCGTGACGCATCGCCATGTACTACCTCTGATACCATCGCTAGAGACTTCAGTGTTCTAGGACCGACACCTTTCATCATCACCAGGTCTTCAAAGTTGTCGATGTCTCTGTTGTATGCCATGTTTAGCACTGAACCCAGACGTACCATATTGACATCTTGTTCACGTACATCGTGTCTATTTGGCATCACAATACCTCTGTATGCATCCAGTACTTCAGCTGGTCTTTCCTTTGTCAGACCGACCATATTTGTTCTGAGCATGTCAGCCTTTGAATCAGTTAGATTCAGTATTGGCTCACCCTTCTCGCCAACAATACCTGTATGTGGCGCATCCACGAATGAACGCACTGTAGGAGAATGCCAGTGATAGCGTCTCGCTCTACGGTCACTTGTGTTCATACCCTGAGTGATACTAGTC
>PNQY01000057.1 GCA_002909145.1 Candidatus Thioglobus perditus | reverse complement strand
GTTTAACGTTCCTGGCGCTAAAGGCGACACGATCGAACTTGCATATAAAGACAGCAAAGGTAAATCAGGTTCTGCAACTGCAAAGTCTAAGTAAATTACCTTTATTGAGGAGAGATTAATGAAAAAAAATATAACAATTATTGCACTGGCAGCCTTATTGGGCTCAAGCGTTGCAATTGCAGCACAACAATCAGCACAAGTTCAAGCAGATATTGATGCATTCCAAAATCATTTTAAAGCTAAGTTTCCTGAAATGGATCTAGATGATTTTTCTAAGGGTCCATACTCTATGAACGAAGATAAGTTAATGCAGTTTGAAAATATTATGGAAATGCCTCCATTTGAAGATTCACTTGATAAAGGTGAGCAACTTTGGAATACAGCGTTCAAAAATGGTAAGACATACTCAAGTTGTTTTAATGGTCCTGTAGAGAAAATTAGAACACAGTTTCCACGTTGGAATGCTGAAGCTGGCAAAGTTGAAAATTTGGAAGCCATGATTAACAAATGTCGAACCGACAATGGTGAAAAGAAAATAGGATGGAAAAAAGGCAAAATGGCATTTATTTCAGCTTATTTAACAACTGCTGCCACTGGTGAAGAGATTAACGTAATTGTGCCTGAAGGCGATGAAAAAGCCTTAGCTGCATACAACAAAGGTAAAAAATTCTTTTACTCTAAACGTGGTCAATTAAACCTATCCTGTGCAAACTGCCATATAGATTCTGTTGGCAAAAAAATTCGTGGTGATATTTTATCTCCAGCACTTGGTCAGATAACTCACTTCCCAGTGTGGCGTGGCAAATGGATGCGTAAAAAAGGTAATGGTTTTGGTACTATTCAACGCCGTTATGGTGGTTGTAATAAGCAAGTTAGAGCTAAGCCATTTAAAGTGCATAAAGACGAGTACACTAATTTAGAATTTTTCCACACCGTAATGAGTAATGGTATGGAAATTTCTGGAACTGAATACAGACAATAAGGATATATCATGAAAAAAATATTATTAATTACGACAGCGGTGTTTTCATTATCTACCTATTCAGCTGATTTATTGCCAAGTTGCCATAATTGGAATGATGGATCTTCTGATACTGTTAAAGCAGCAATCGCTGCTGCGACAGCTGAGAATAAGAAGGCTGCTAAAGTTGGTTTTGAATGGAGAGATACTGTTAAGTTTATAAAAAAAGCTACCAAGCTTTCTGCCACACCTTGTAATTCAAGTGCATTGACTATGGCTAATATGGCTAAAGCGCAAGCTCTTGATGCACAGAAACAAGCTAAAGATCAAGCCAATGCAGGGCCTAGCTTTTAGTAATAATTAAGAGTTAAAAAATAAGAAAAACACCCTTAATTAAGGGTGTTTTTTTTTGCAATGCAACATTGTAAATAGGTAATAACTACTATGTTAATTTTTCTTGGTGGTATTATATCGACTTCGCTTAAGTTTGACTTAGGTTAAGTTAAACCTATTCACAGGTTTATTTTTATATTATAAGAGGAGAGAAGCATGAAGAAAATCATTTCTTCTATTTCGGCAGTGTCCGCTCTAGCAGCATTATTTGTAATGCCATTAGAAGCGGGCGCTAAAGAGATGACGGACGAAGAAGTAACTTTCGGTCGTAAAGCGGGCAACTGCTTAGCATGTCATATGATTCCAGGTGGTAACCTACCAGGAACAATCGGTCCACCACTACTTGCAATGAAGGCAAGGTTTCCAAATAAGGCTGATCTAAGAGCACAAATTTGGGATGCAACGGTGAAAAATCCACATACAATTATGCCCCCTTTTGGTAAGCATGGCATATTGACTGAAGGTCAAATTGATCAAGTGGTTAACTACATTTATTCTAAATAAGGAGAAAAATGAAAAGAAGATTATTTTTAAAAAGTGCAATGGCAGGATCTGCAGTTGCAACAGCAGTAGGCGCAGGTTTACTAACTCCAACAATGACATTTGCAAACTCTGCAGACTTCAAAA
>PNQY01000056.1 GCA_002909145.1 Candidatus Thioglobus perditus | reverse complement strand
TTTTTTCATTAATCTCTCCTCAATAAAGGTAATTTACTTAGACTTTGCAGTTGCAGAACCTGATTTACCTTTGCTGTCTTTATATGCAAGTTCGATCGTGTCGCCTTTAGCGCCAGGAACGTTAAACTTAAAATATGGGTTCTTAGAAACAGAACTACCAATATCGGCATCAACCACAACATTACCATTGTGCTTAAGCACCATGTGTACGATATGATTAGCAGGCACTAATTTACCTTTTTTCTTACGTAAACCAGTTTCCATTGGATGCTTAACTAAACATTTAACACCGATAACACCTTTTCTAGCCTTAGGCTTTAATTTAATTTTTCCCATTGTATATCCTCTTATTAATATGATTAGTTAATTAACCGCCACAGCCGCCAATTGTTACCTTAACTTCTTTAGTTACCTGAGTTGTTGCACCACCAGCTGTAACCATTGCAATTACTGGAGAAGTTTTACCCATTTTCACACGAGTAGAAACATAACCTTGTGCACCAGATAATTCAAATGAAGCCGCTAAAGGAGTACCGTTGTTCTTAACGTAGAAAGAAACATTAGTTACACCTTCCATTTTAGAAGCATCTACTGTCATTGGCACTACTGCACCATTTTCAGCAATCTTAGGAGCTTTGAATTTAAATGAACCTGCACCAGCACCTGCTAATGCTGCGCTCGCTGCGTCTGACTTAGTTTTGAAGTCTGCAGAGTTTGCAAATGTCATTGTTGGAGTTAGTAAACCTGCGCCTACTGCTGTTGCAACTGCAGATCCTGCCATTGCACTTTTTAAAAATAATCTTCTTTTCATTTTTCTCCTTAT
>PNQY01000055.1 GCA_002909145.1 Candidatus Thioglobus perditus | reverse complement strand
CAATAGTATGCGTAATAGTGACACTCTCATTAGTTGCATCATCATCACTAACACCCGTAACTGTGACGGTTTGCGCTGTATCCCAGTTAGCTGTAGTAAAGGTCATTGCACCTGATACGGTGGCCGCACCAGTATCTCCACTCGCAGGAGTGATAATAACACTACCTGTTGGTTGAGTGTTAAGGACAACGGTGTAAGTGCCTGTAGTGGCTTCA
>PNQY01000054.1 GCA_002909145.1 Candidatus Thioglobus perditus | reverse complement strand
TCAAATGCAAGAAAACTCAGCTGCTGATACTGGGCAAACCCCATCAACAGCTGAATATGATGCATTAATTACCAGTTTAGTAGCTGATATAAGTCCTGATGGTGATATTGATGGAATTACAGATAAGGGTGGTAAGAATCTTAATCTTAATCAAGCTACTAATAACTTTAAAACAGGTACTGGCTATAACAACCCTACTTCAGACACTGGAAATAGCAACACCGACAATGTAGAGATCGTAACAACTACTCCTAGTGTTATTTTAAATACAACTGGAATAACTCTAACTGAAGCCACTACAGGCACTTACACCGTTGTCCTTAACACTCAACCAACAGGTAGTGTTATTATCACTCCTGCGAGTGGAGATACTGGTGCGGCCACCGTATCAGGTGCAATGACCTTTACTACAGCT
>PNQY01000053.1 GCA_002909145.1 Candidatus Thioglobus perditus | reverse complement strand
TAAGTCTTTATATTTCGCTCCAATAAAGCTAGAACTTACAGTTTGCGAATCTTGTTTATGGTTTAGATTGTCGGTCATCATATGCTTAACTGAGAAGGCAATATTTTTATCAATGTCTTTACGATATAACAAACCATAATCTAGCTGTCTAGCAGTTGGTTCAAGATTGATATCCTTATTACGGTAAGTTAAACTACCGTCTGAGCTAGCAAGGTTAGACAATCTAATTGACATACTGCCATCACTCACACGGTTAGGCTGGCTAACAAAGAACGACATACTATCATCACCAAATAAGCTTCTCTTGTTGGCAATCAAACTAACACTGCTTGATTTAACATTGCTAGCAGAATTGATAAAGCTATTATCAGGTTTAGTCATATTGGTGTTAGCCAATGTAGCAATACCAGTTAATGATAGCCCTCCACTCATTTGTCTCTGCGCCTTAAATGCAGCAAAAGTAGTGTTCGACTTAGAGCCTGACAAGCTATAAGCATCGTTGCCTGTAGAGTCTAACAGGCTATCTTCATCTTGAGTAACGCCAGTCATAAGGGTAACAGCAGTATCAGATGGACCGCCATACTCTAATGATGCAACTAGTGATTTTCTTAAGCCGATAGTATTGTCATTGCTTTGATTGATTGGATTGGTCATCCCCACAAGAAGTCTTGAGCTCCCTAGCTTATAGGTCGCACCCAAACCAATACCACCCTCACCTGACTCCAAGTATGGTGTTTCGTAATCATTCAAACTTACTGATGAATCAAAGTTTGAGTCAAAGAAGCTTTGCACTGGTAGTGAACTTGCACCCATAGTTAGGCTGGTTTCAAGTTTGTCTGTTTTAGATAGCTGTGACAACACTTGGCTAAAGTTATTCTTCCAAGAAGAATTGTTGGTAGGTAACAATGAATCCAGCTTAGCCATCTCAGATGACAAACTAATAGTTGGCACGTCATTATTGGACATATCAATACGTGTAGTCATATCATATTTAAAGCCACCGCTTAATGCATCATATGCATAGCCAACTTCACCTGACAAACCTTGGTAAATAGAGTCACCAAATGAAGCCGAAGGAGTGATTGACGATGACGCAAGTGACAAGCTGGAGCCACTACTTACACCATCTTGAATTGAACCACCTGTATACAGTGCCATTGCAGGATTGGCATCAGTAGTTATTGGACTAAGAGCTGCATAAAAATCAGGTAGACCTTGACCCCAGGTTGAGTGATAACCGTGAGTGATACTATTACCGTGTGTAGTGAAGGTGGTACTACCCTCTGGTGTAAACCATACATTATTTGCTGAAGCCAATATTCTATCCACTAATTGTTCAGGCGTATGATTAGGGAAAGCTTGAGACATTAATGCTACACCTCCAGAAACCATTGGCGCCGACCAAGACGACCCATAAGAAATCCTGCCAGTGTTGTACTTGCTAACTCCACCATCAACATATGTTGCTGCGTAAACATCCCATCCATCTACTGACAGGCAGTATTCTTTTGCTGAGCCACATTTATTTCCTCTTAGCGTGAATTCCGATGAAGTGGCATTAGATAAATCTGAGTCACCCGTATATTGGACAACATTTGCAACTATCCACGCTTCTCCAAGACTGGGAAACAATTCTGGCAACGCTGACATAACTCCTGTATCAGCCTCTCCAGTATCATTACCACCCGCCCAAACAATCACTCCGGAAGATTCAAAATTATTTAACGCTGTGAAATAAGTATTTAA
>PNQY01000052.1 GCA_002909145.1 Candidatus Thioglobus perditus | reverse complement strand
GATTATGAAAACCCAACTGATATTGGTGCTAACAATGCTTATAATGTTATTGTTACAGCGACAGACGCCGGTAATTTAACTGCGACCCAGAATGTTCAAGTTAGTGTGACTGACGTATCAGAAGGCGGTGGCAACAACGCCCCAACTATCACTTCTTCAGCAACCTTTAATGTGGCAGAAAACAGTGCTAGTGTTGGTACAGTGATTGCTACAGATGCGGATGCAGATAATGTAACTTATTCAATTACCGGTGGTGCAGACCAAGCGGCATTTAGTATTAATAGTTCTTCAGGTGTATTAACATTCAATTCAGCACCTGATTATGAAAACCCTACAGATGGAGGTGCTAACAATGTTTATGACGTTGCTGTAACTGCATCTGATGGAAATGGTGGAAACGATGTTCAAAATATAGCAGTAACAGTTACTAATATTGATGAATCTGTTCAAGCAACCGTTTCGAGCAATGGTGCATCATCAGTAAAACTCACAGCATCTTCAGGAGCTTCATATATCGATGAGGTTATTCATGGAAATCAGTGGGGCACAACGGGGCAGGGTCTTGATATTACTTATAGCTTCTATAATGCAAATTCAGTTTATAAGGCTGGTTATGAGAACTATGAGCCGTCTGGCGCATCAGCCTTTGGCAATGGTATGGAGACAATTGTTGAGGCAGCATTATCTGATATTTCCTCCTATACATTGCTAAATTTTGTTGAGGTTACTGATACAGCATCAACTTTGGGTGATTTACGGTTTGGCTATACTACCACTGCCGCAGGAAATGGCTGGACCGATGCCACACTTGGTGCAATAGTAACTTGGCCTGTTTCTGATTATAACTATGGTGGTCAGCTTGCCAGTGATGGTGGTGATCTATTTTTGAACTCAAACTCAAGTGCTAGTTTTGAGAATGCTGTGGCTGGGGATCTTTATTACAATACGGTCTATCATGAATTGGGCCATGCATTGGGACTCTCTCATCCGCATCATACTGGTACCGGAGGCACTGGTATTACGTTTGGTACAGGAAATGGTACGGTTGGTGCTGGTTCTCATGATGGAAACCCTTATACGCTGATGAGCTATACCACCTATGTTGGTGGAAGTATGAGTGGCCCGGGACAGGTTCATGCTGATGGTTATATGATGGATGATATCGCTGCCCTTCAGTATCTTTATGGTGTAAATAACAGCACTAATTCTACCGACACCAGCTATGGAAGTTCTGATTTAACACCATCCTCTGCATTTGAGTTTACCATCTGGGATGCTGGTGGTACGGATGTGATTGATTGGAGTACGGGTACTACCACAGCAACTATTGATCTGAACAGCGGTGCTTTCTCATTCTTTGGTAGTAATGTAACGTCAGTTTCAGATTCTGATATTGCAACAATGGGTGCAGGTGAAGGCGTATTGGGCATTGCCCATGATGTTGTAATTGAAAACGCAATTGCTGGCAGTGGCGATGATATATTAATAGGTAATGCAGTGGCTAACGAACTAACTGGTGGCGCGGGTAGTGATACTTTAACGGGTGGATCTGGTAATGATGTGTTTGTATTTAACAGTCTTA
>PNQY01000051.1 GCA_002909145.1 Candidatus Thioglobus perditus | reverse complement strand
TACCTGCATAACCCAGATACAATGCTTGTCCATTTTTATGTAATTTTGCAGTTTTTAATAGCAAAGAGCCATCAGGGTTAACAATAGAAATCTCTTCTATATCGCCTTTTTTAATACCGGCAATCTCTACCCAAAATACAAATGCTGGCAAATTTGTGGTTATTTTTTCTTGATCAAGCAAGTCTAATACCACTGCTGGTAAAGTTGGCACTTTATCAGAAAAGCCAGCACTTACTAAGTGTGTAGTAGCTAAATCAACGCCCATTAAAGCATCACCCTTCCAAAGCGTGTTATCCGTGCCAACACCGCAACCCGTTTCAACAGTTTGTCCATTAAATGGGTCAATTGCTTTATTATTTTTAATTAACCTAAACTCTAAATGTGGGAAGTTAGTTCGTCCAGATAAACCCATCTCTGCTAATTTCTGACCTGCCTTTATTTGATCACCCTTTTTGACTTTAATACTACCTTTACGTAGATGACAATACTGGGTTTCAACACCATTATCATGACTAAGGTAAACCCCATTACCACACTCTTTGCCTTTTATAAAGGCCGCTTTATCTCCAGTAAATATTCCATCTGGCATGCCATCACGAACGGCATCAACTACACCATCTAATGACGCCATAACTGGGATTTTTTTTACCAATTCAGTAGCACGTTTAACTCTAATATCAGTACTTTTATACCCATTACTAGAAAAAGATCCACATTGATAATCTTGATACTTAGGCCCCGATAGTTGGTCTGGCATACGCTGAATAAAGCATTGAGCATCAGTACAATTTACCGGACTACTTAATACTATCTCTTCAGCATGTAAAGATACAGTGCTAAATAAAGTAACAGTAAAGGTGAAGACTAAAATAAAAAAACGCCTTTCGAAAACAATACGAAAAGCGCACATTAACTGATTCATTGTATTTTTTTAACTTAGCATTTATGCAATCATTACAATATCGTTCTGATCAATTGTAATATTCGCACCAAGGTCTGCTACTTGTATTGCACCGCCTGAAACACCATCAGCATCATAATAAAGTATTGCACTATCCGTATCAAACAAGAAGTTTTGTCCAGTACTACTAGCATTAGTAATGTTGGAGTCTGATATAAAATCAGCCGCTTCAATTGCACTTCCTGCAACAATATTATTTACACCACTCGCACTAAACGTTGCAGCTGAAAACTGCAGGGTGTCGTCAGCAGTACTCCAATCAATAATTGTATCAGAGCCACTAAGACTGTTAAATACAAACACATCATTACCAGATCCACCCGTTAAAGTATCACTACCCGCGCCACCAGTTAGTTCGTTAGCCACTGCATTACCTATTAATATATCATCGCCACTGCCAGCAATTGC
>PNQY01000050.1 GCA_002909145.1 Candidatus Thioglobus perditus | reverse complement strand
ATGAACAAACCAGCATTCATCTTACTAAGCGCCATAGCCTTTATCTCAAGCAATGTTTTTGCTCTTGGAGATGCAGCTAAAGGTCAGGCTAAATCAGCATCTTGTATTGCTTGTCACTTTGTTGATGGCAACTCAGTTGTTCCAATGTTTCCTAAACTAGCAGGACAAAGCGAAGCTTACCTAACCAAACAACTAAAGGACTTTAAAAGCGGAGCACGTAAAGATGCACTTATGGCTGGTATTGTTGCGCCATTAACCGATGAGGATATGGATAATCTTTCTGCATACTTTGCTAAGCAAAAAATATCTAAAGGTACGCCTCTACCTGGTGCAAACCTTAAACTGGGTGAGAAGATCTATCGTGGCGGCAAGAAGTCAACTAGCGTGACTGCATGTATTGCTTGTCATGGACCAACTGGTGCTGGTATTCCATCTGCTGGATTCCCTGCTCTGACTGCACAACATGCAACGTATATTGTTAAACAATTAAAGGCTTTCCGTCAGAACTCTATTAATGCACAAACAGGTGCAAGCGAACCTAGTAGAGCTAATGACAATAGAGACATGATGATTAACTTTACTAAAAGTCTAACCAACCAAGAAATTGAAGCTGTTGCTCAGTATATTGCTGGTTTGTATTAGGATATAAATTAAC
>PNQY01000049.1 GCA_002909145.1 Candidatus Thioglobus perditus | reverse complement strand
CTTCATCGCTGGACCGGCATCTGTTTGCACTTCAACCACGCAACCTGCACAACCGCCAACCCCGCACGCCATATGCTCTTCTAGTGACACCTGGCATGGCAAATCATACTCTTTTGCAAGATTTGCAACCGCTTCAAGCATTGGATGTGGACCGCAAGAATATACCTCAACTTGCTTTAGTTCATCATCATTCAAACCATCTAGATATACTCTAGCAAGATCAGTTACATAACCTTTAAACACGCCTTCATAATCCTGCAAACTAGCCAAACGACAATCAATATTCCAGTCTTCTAACTCAGGCATAGTATGGGTTGCACCAGCATAATCTTTGGCATCATCAGCCATTTTTTTATCAAACGGAAACGGCACTTCAGAGCCTAAAATTGCAAATGGCTGATAATCTGAATCTTTGGCTTTTTGCGCAATAGAAATCATTGGCGGCATACCCACACCACCGCCGATTAATAGTGGTTTTTTCTTATTGGTAAACTCAAAACCATTACCAATTGGACCAATAATTGACAATACATCGCCGACTTTACGCTGGGATAATTGACGAGTGCCATCGCCTACAACTTTATACAACAAGTCAAAAGTACCATTATCAACATCAACCGACATAATAGAAATAGGTCTGCGCATAGCCAATGCATCAGAGACAGTAATATGCACAAATTGCCCTGGCTTTGTAGCTTTGGCGATCTGAGCAGACGCTAAAGTAAGAATAAATTGGTCGCCTTCAAACTGATAATGCGCTAGAATTTGACAGTCTTCTACCTTGATGGTGTTGCGGTTATCTTTACTCATCACAAGTAATAAGTGTACCAACACCACTATCAGTAAACACCTCTAGCAGTACAGCGTGCGAAACACGTCCATCAATAATATGTGTAGATTTAACCCCATTTTTAACCGCCGATAAAGCACATCCAATCTTTGGTAACATACCGCCATGAATTGTACCATCAGCAATCAATCCATCTACTTTTTCGGCGCCTAAGCCTGTAAGTAGCTCGCTTTTTTTATCAAGCAATCCAGAAGTATTGGTTAACAAAATAAGTTTTTCTGCATTCAAGGCTTCAGCAATTGATCCAGCAACTAAATCTGCATTAATGTTGTAAGAAAATCCATCTTTACCAACACCAATTGGTGCAATCACCGGAATAAAATCACCTTTTAATAATAGCTCAATAACCGATGTGTCAATTTTATCCACTTCGCCCACATGGCCAAGATCAATAATCTCTGAAGTTGGTTTTATGTCACTCTTAAGCTTCTTGGCTGAAATTAGACTGCCATCTTTACCAGTAAGTCCGATAGAGTGCCCGCCATGCTGATGAATAAGGTTAACGATTTCCTTATTAACTAGGCCGCCTAGAACCATCTCCACTACATCCATAGTTTCAGAATCAGTTACACGCATGCCACCAATAAACTCGCTTTCTTTGCCAATTTTCTCTAAGGTTTTACCGATTTGAGGGCCGCCGCCATGTACAACAATAGGATTCATTCCTACTGATTTCATTAGTACAATGTCACGTGCAAAGCTTGACTTTAGCTTTTCATCAACCATAGCATTACCGCCATATTTTATAACAATGGTTTTGCCTTGAAATTTTTGTATATATGGCAAGCTTTCGGTTAGAACGCTGGCAATATTATGTGTACTGTCTGACATATCAAATAAATGTAGAAAATAATTAAGCTGTTATTTTACCAACCTTTGACACTCTAAAAATCTAACTATTTAAATCTTGAATTGTATTTTTGTTGGATTTCTTCTGGCCAAAGATCATAAATATAATCTAAAACCGCTTGTTTTTCAGTTGTATTTAATTGGTCTTTAAATGCTGGCATCCAGCCACCTAATTTAACGCCACCATTATCAATAGTATTCATTAGAGATTCCGGAGAATGGTGCCATGTATGGGCCGTACCGTTAAGTGGTGGCGGTGGGAACATGCCATTAGCCTGTCTCTTTTTCCAATCTTTATTTAAGCCCTCGCCCTGAACGCCATGACATTGTGCGCAGTTCTTTTTAAAGGTTAGCTTGCCTAAATATTGTTTTGATTGGGAACTGTCACCATCAAAACAACCCGATAGCATTAAGGCACTTATCAATATTGCAATATATTTCATAAAAATAATTCCTGCAGGTCATTTAAAAAATTAAATCCTTTGCTAGTTGGCTTAATATGAAAATTATTACGTGATAATAGCCCTATTGATTTAGCGTGCATTAGTTTGTCATGAATTACATCAATCGACTTACCGCTCCTGCTGGTAAATAGCAACTCATCAAATCCATTTTTTAAGCGTAACGCATTCAGCATAAATTCAAATTCAGGATTTTCAATAGTCTCAATAGTTTTGACACATTGATTAATATAATCCTTGGGTGATTTGGATTTAAGTGTGCGAATAATGGACTGCCCATCGGCAAGCGTAATTTTCCCATGGGCACCTGCACCAATGCCAATATAATCACCAAACTGCCAATAATTTAAATTATGTTTAGATGGCTTGCCAAAGGCTGATACTTCATAACGATTAAAACCATATTTCTCAAGTAACAATGCGCCCTGCTCTCCCATTTGCCAGATATCCTCATCTTTTGGTAGTGACGGTGGAAACTTAGCAAACAAAGTGTTTGGCTCAATAGTAAGTTGGTAGAAAGATATGTGCTTTGGCTTTAGATCAATTGCCTTATTAATATCTATCAAACAATCACCTACAGTTTGACTCTCAAGTCCGTACATAAGGTCAATATTAAAATTATTGAATAGCTTTGCGGCTTCAGTGCAAGCTTCACTCGCCTCTTGCGCATTGTGAATGCGTCCTAAGGACTTTAAATGTTGGTCGTTAAATGATTGCACGCCAATAGATAGACGATTAACCCCAATATCTTTAAAGGCTTTGAATTTTTCAACCTCAAATACACCAGGATTTGTCTCTAGAGTAACTTCAATATTATCCTCAAAAGATAGTCTTTGTTTAAGTTCTGTAAATAGATTGGATAGGTCTTGCTCACTTATAAGTGATGGCGTGCCACCACCAATAAATATTGAGTGGATTTTCCTATTTTGGATATAATCCAGATCCTGATCTAAATCCTTAAGAAGGGCTTCAATATAGCCTTTACTACTACTTTTTTCATGTGAATTAAAATCACAATATGGGCATTTTTTTACACACCATGGGTAATGAATATATAGTGCTAGTGGCGGTAGTTCTAACACACTGTTCCTAATTATTTACCTTCAACTTTTCAAGTAGGGCTGATAGGGCCCTACCTCTATGAGAGATGCTATTTTTAATCTCTGGACTCAGTTCAGCTGAGGCGCATTTATGAGTTGGCACATAAAAAATTGGGTCATATCCAAAACCATTCTCTCCAGATTTTTGCCTTAGAATCTCACCTTCCCAGCCGCGCTGAATAATAATAGGGGTTGGATCGTTGGCATGTTCAACAAAAACAATTGCACACCAGAAACGTCCGGAGCGATTTCTATCTGTCACGTCTTTCATATCGTCTAATACTTTTTTGGTGTTAGCCTCATCATTGCCATGCTCGCCAGCATAACGAGCTGAATATATCCCTGGAGCTCCTTTTAATGCGTCAATTACAATGCCAGAGTCATCCGCAAGAGCCGGTAAGCCCGATTGTTCTGATGCATTGCGAGCTTTAATTAGAGCATTTTCAACAAAAGTTAGTCCAGTTTCTGGAACTTCCTCAACATTCATATCACTCATAGATACCACTTCATAAACACCATCTAGCATAGTGTTAAATTCTCTTATTTTTCCCTTGTTGTTGCTGGCAAGAATGATTTTCTTCATAGTGTATAATCGATCGGATATTTAAAATTTATGGAGCATATTATGACTCAAGATGAAATGAAACAAGCTGTTGCTCAAGAGGCACTTAAATTTGTTGTAAAAGACACTATTATAGGCGTGGGAACAGGCTCTACGGCAAATTTTTTCATTGATGCCCTGGCTACAATAAAAGACGATATTATTGGCACAGTTGCTAGCTCAGTTGCTACTGCTGATCGCCTAAAAGATCATGGCATTAAAGTGTTCGACCTTAATGATGTTGAAGAGATTTCTGTATACATTGATGGGGCTGATGAATCAGATAATGGGTTGAACCTAATCAAAGGTGGTGGTGGTGCATTAACACGCGAGAAAATTGTTGCTGCAGTTGCTGATCAGTTTGTATGTATTGCAGACGAATCAAAACTAGTTGATGTAATGGGTGATTTTCCATTGCCAGTTGAAGTAATACCAATGGCTGCTAATTATGTTAAAAACCAAATCATCAAGAGAATTGGCGGTACGCCAATTATTCGTGAAGACTTTGTAACTGATAATGGCAACCTAATTCTAGATGTGGAAGGACTAAAGATTACCGACCCTAAAGCTATGGAAACAGAATTAAATAGCATTGTTGGCGTAGTAACTAACGGCCTATTTGCCAACCGTGGAGCTAATGTATTGCTATTAGGAACTCCAAATGGTGTCCGCACTATATAGGTGTTTAATTAGACAAGTCTTTATATAGGTCTATTTTCTGTTGTAGATTCTCAATCTTAACAGTTAATATATCAAACAAATCTTGTGAGTGGGTAATTGACTTTGCCCGCTCATAACGAGCAATTCCATCTTCAAGTTTTCCTTGCAATATCAAAGCTTCAGCGTTATGAATGTGTGCACGATCAAGTTTTCCCGCATCTACATAAAGTGAAGATAATAATTTGTATGATTGATATGTACCTTGATTAGCTCTTAAGTAACCCTTTAATATACCAACCCCCTTTGCTGTCTGTTTATTATCTAAATATGCTTTTGCTGCATAATAAACACTAGACTCATTATCCAAGATTTTAGAAAAATTCTCTTGTGCTTTATTTAATTCTGATAATTTTGAATATATTCTACCTGCCAATATGTGTGTTGGATTATCACTATTCAGATTTAGCAAATCATCAATATAGTTTTTAGCCTGTTGATAATCTTGTTCTTCAAATGCATCGTATGCTTGCATATATAAGTTTAAAGATTTATTTTTTTCTAACTTGATACGCTTATGCTGATGATAATAAATTTTGGCTTTAATAGTTAAATATTCAAATGAATCATCTCTATATTTACCAATTTTTCTAGAAGATCGTTGCATAGAATCAGAAATCCTATTGATACTTAATGGATGTGAACGTAAAAATTCTTGAGCATTAGAGCTGTCTTTAAGTTTTTCAAAAAAATGTGCCATACCTTTTGGGTCAAAGCCAGATTTGGATAACATTTTGGTGCCAATTCTATCTGCCTCCCACTCATGATCACGAGTAAAGTTTATATTCTGCTGGGCGGTTCCAGCTACAGTTGATGCGGCAATAGCTTGAGATGCATCTTTATTGTCAACCAATGCGGCTGCTAACATTCCAGCAATCATAATATAGGTTTGCTTGTCGGTTTTTTCACTAAAACGATTTAAATGATTTTGAGTGATATGCGATATCTCATGCGATAAAACCCCGGCCAATTCAGCTTCTGAATCTGAACTAAGTAGCATTCCTGTATGCACACCGATATAACCATAAGGACCAGCAAAAGCATTAATACTATTGTCATTTAAAAAGAAAAAATCAAAATGCTTGTCTGGACTTTCACTATAGGTAACTAACTCAGAGCCAAGCTTCTTTAAATAAACCTGAGTCTCGACATCTTCAATAACTGTGCTTGTGCCCCAAATAAGCTGTAAAAAGTCATTGCCACGTTTTTTTTCTTCTAGGGTTTCGCTAAGACCGAACTCCGGCACAACAAGTGCATTTGCCCACATTGGTATAAACAACAATATCATTAAAATCTTAATCATGATATTATTATATTTGACTATAAGGGCTTGTGAGATTAAAATACCACCCTGTCGGGGAGAATAAAACCAATTTATTTTTACTATAACAAACAATATAAGGAGTCCCAAAATGGCTGACGAAACTTTAGACGCATCAGGCTTAAACTGCCCATTACCAATTTTAAAAACTAAGAAGGCACTATCTAAGATGGATGCTGGCAAGATATTAGACGTAATTTCAACTGATGCTGGTTCAGTTAAAGATATTGAGGCTTTTTGTAACCAAACTGGTAACAAATTAATCTCTACTGTTGAAGAAGGCGGAAAGTACGTCTTCACAATTGAAAAAGTTTAATTAACTTTTTTTTCGGAGGAAAACAAATATGTCAGATGATAACAAAATGACTATTATTGCCACCAAGGGTACTTTTGACTGGGCTTTTCCTCCATTCATTATCGCCTCTACTGGTGTTGCAATGGATAAAGAGGTAACTATCTTCTTTACCTTTTACGGACTCAATCTTTTATTAAAAGACACTTCTAAGCTAAAAGTATCTCCAATTGGAAACCCTGCTATGCCGATGAAAATGCCTTTTGGACCCAAGTGGTTACAAAAAATTGATTTTGGTCCTAAGATTCCAAATGTCTTATGGAATATACCAGGCGCTGAGAGTTTAGTAACTTGGCTGATGCAAAAAACTATGGCTAAACATGGTGTGGCAAAGTTAGATGAGCTTCGCTCTATGTGTCAAGAATTTGATGTTAAGTTTATCGCTTGTGAGATGACAGTTGAATTATTTGGCTATGACAGAGAAGACTTCGTCGATGGTGTTGAATTTGCTGGAGCTGCCATGTACTTTGATGAAGCAGCGGGTGGCGATCATCACTTATATATGTAAGTCATTACATTATTCAAATAAAAAACCTCCTAACGGAGGTTTTTTATTGTCTAATATTTAAACTTAAGTCCAGTCTAAACTTGGCCATCCTCGCTCCTGAGCAATTGTTTGAAGCTTGCTATCTCCATTTACAACAAAAGGCTTTTCTACTAACTCAAGCATTGGCAAATCATTATGCGAGTCTGAATAAAAACTTGCGCCATTTATACTTTCTCCGGTTTTATCTAACCATTTATGTAGGTGGTTAATTTTTCCAGACTGAAAACAAGGCTCACCTTCAACCCTACCAGTATAGTTTCCATTTTTCATTTCTGGATTTGTTGCCAATAAATTATCAATTCCATACCTGGCCACAATTGGAGACGTTACAAAACTATTTGTTGCAGTGATTACCAATAAAGTATCACCATTTTTTCTATGTTTATCTACCACTGCTTGGGCCTTGGGCAATATAATTGGCTCAATTTTTTCACGCATAAACCTCTTATGCCAATCATTTAGAGTGGTTATTGAGTTTTGAGATAAAGGCTCTAAGCAAAATTCTAAGTATTCATTAATATCTAGTTTTCCTAGTGCATACTGATCAAAAAAATACTGGTTTTTTACCTGGTAAGTATTTGGATCTACGGCGCCAATTTCACTCATAAATTCACCCCAAAGAAAATCACTATCTCCATCAATAAGGGTTTTATCTAAATCAAATATTGCAAGCGCCATTATTTTTCCTTAATTTCTTTTAATATTTGGTCAACATTATCAACAATACAAAAAGACCTAAAATCAGTTTTACTAATATAGCCACTTTGTTCCATAGATTCAAACCAAGTAATTAATGATAGCCAAAAATCCTTGCCAAACAATATAATCTTAATACCTTTAGCTTTTCGAGTTTGCACCAAAGTTAGCACCTCCATAAGCTCATCAACTGTGCCAAATCCACCAGGGAAAAACACGCATGCATCGGCGTGTTTAATTAATGTTACTTTTCTAGTAAAAAAGTGTTCAAAAACCAGGCACTCATCTAAATACGGATTTGGAGTTTGCTCTTTTGGTAATTTAATATTAAGACCAATACTGCTCGATTTACCTTCGAATGCGCCGCGGTTAACCGCTTGCATTATTCCAGGTCCGGCTCCAGTTAACACATTAAACCCGCTATCTGATAATGCTTTACCTAGTCTATAGGCGCTCTTGGCTAGACTATCATCTTGTGCTATTCTAGCAGAACCAAAAATAGTAACGTTATTGCTAAATTTATCTAATATTTTTTGTGCATCAATTAACTCTGACTCAACAACATCAATATTCATAAAGACTTATAATTTTGCAAGTGCATTTCCAGCAGCGTCAATAGTTGCTTGGATATCAATATCAGTATGACTACTTGATACAAATCCAGCCTCATAAGCAGATGGGGCCATATATACACCCTCATCAAGCATTAGATGATAGAACTTTTTAAAACGTTCAACATCACACTTAGATGTTTGCTCAAAGTTTGTTACACTTTTAGCATCGGTAAAAAACAACCCAAACATACCTCCAACAACATTAGCTGTCATGGCTATATTATTCTCTTTAGCTTTCTCTAAAATTCCGTCAACAAGTCTTTGTACCTTTTCACCTAATGATTTGTAGAAATCTTTATTCTCAGACAGTGCATTAAGCATTGCCAAACCTGCTGACATCGACATTGGATTACCAGAAAGTGTTCCAGCTTGATATACAGGACCTAGTGGTGCAATTGAGCTCATTATTTCACACTTGCCACCAAATGCACCAACCGGTAGTCCGCCACCAATAACCTTTCCAAGTGTAGTTAAATCAGGCTTTACACCAAAATACTCTTGCGCTCCACCAAGTGCAACACGAAATCCTGTCATCACCTCATCAAAAATTAACACCACTCCATGCTCGTCACAAGCCTCACGCAAGCCTTGTAGAAATCCGTCAACAGGTGGTATGCAATTCATATTGCCAGCAACCGGTTCAACAATGATACAAGCAACATCAGAGCCAACCTCGCTAAGAACCTCACGCACTTGATTAATATTGTTGTACTCTAATGTAAGGGTGTGCTCAGCTAATGATTCTGGAACGCCTGGAGAAGTTGGTACACCTAGTGTTAGCGCACCAGATCCAGCCTTAACCAATAAAGAGTCTGAATGGCCATGATAACAACCTTCAAATTTAATAATTTTATCTCTACCAGTGTGCCCACGTGCAAGACGGATTGCACTCATTGTGGCCTCTGTTCCTGAGCTTACCATACGCACCAATTCAATTGATGGAACCAATTCACAAACCTTCTTGGCCAAAATAGTTTCTACTTCAGTTGGAGCTCCAAATCCAAGACCTTTTTCCAATGTTGCTCTAACAGCACCAACAACATCTTGATTAGCATGACCTAGAATCATCGGCCCCCAAGATGCAACATAATCAATATATTTATTATCATCTGCATCATAAAGATATGCACCCTCGCCACGTGTAAAAAATATAGGGTTGCCACCAACACCGTTAAAGGCTCTTACCGGGGAATTAACTCCCCCAGGAATGTATTCTTTTGCTTGTTCAAATAAAACATCTGACTTACTCATAGATTCTCCTAATACTTTACGCTTATTTGCGGATAATTTTTTAAATGGGTTATATGTGACCACACAATCAAGATATTATCCAATAATAATCTTATATTTACTGTAGTTTTTGACAGCTTGATTGCTTGATATATATCATCAAGTAACTTAAATAGAAAATCAAAATCAACATCGTTAATAATTTTATTAAGTTCAATCAGTCCGCCTTGTTTGTTTGTGCTTTTTAGCCTAATGCCTTCAATAACTATATTTTGCAAACATTTAAGCACCTCTAACTCATTACCTTCAAAATCTTCAACTTTATTAATCATTAGTGGGTGAATGGCAATATTCAATAATTGATTTTGGTAATTTTGGTAATTAATAAACCCGCCTTCAGATAGCTCTGACAACACTTTAAATGGAACTCCATGAGTGTTTTCCAATAATTGCGCTATATCAAAATCGGCATTCTGAGTATCATTAACATTATCAATTAGCCACTGACAGGTGCTCTGGTCATAAGCAGGAGCAATATGTATATTTTGGCAACGAGAGATAATAGTTACTGGTAAGTTTTCTATATTGTGTGCCAGAATAATAATCAGAGTATTTTCTCTTGGCTCCTCTAGAGTTTTTAATAGGGAGTTTGCAGCATTTATATTCATCTGATCACCAAAGAACAAAACTCCAATTTGTAATTTATCTGCGGTCTTATTTAATGCTTCACAAAATGCCCTAACCTGATCAATACGAATATCCTTGGAGCGATTTTTAGTTTTTTCATTTATTTCACCAGCTCTACAATAAATCATATTGGTGTAATTTGAACGCCTAATAAGCACTGGACAATCTAGGTCTTCTCTAACATTATCCCTTCTAATTTTTTCATCGTCATTAATCAAAACTCCAACCAACTGCTGCATTAATTCAAATTTACCAATTTTTTCAGCACCAGTAATCAACAATGCATGAGGCATATGCTGCTGTTTAATCATTTTTTCAAGCTTTGAAAATGCACTAGCGTGCCAAGGTAGAATCATAATGAATCTAATACAGCTTTAATCTGCTCAGTTGTATGCTCTATATTTTTTGCAGAATCAATCAACTTAATGCGATTTGGGAACTTCCTTGATCTAGAAATATAGCCATCCCTAACTCGGTTAAAAAACTCTATATTTTCAAGCTCAATTCTATCTTTCTTACCTCGAGACTCAACGCGTGACATACCAAGCTCTACAGGTACATCTAATAGTAGTGTCATATCTGGAGTAAAGTCTTGCAACACCCATTTTTCCAGCTGAGCGATGCGCTCAATATCTAGACCCCTTCCCGCGCCTTGATATGCATATGAGCTATCTGTAAATCTATCGCTTAAAACCCAATCACCATTTTCTAAGGCAGGAACAATCTTGGTGTTAATGTGTTCATTTCTAGCTGCAAACATTAATAACAACTCAGTATCTGCATGCATTGACTTGGTATCTGTACTTAACAATATATCTCTAATTTTCTCACCAAGTTCGGTGCCTCCAGGCTCACGAGTCAGAATTACATTAATGCCCTTTGAATCTAGATAATTACAAATGAAGTCAATCTGGGTGCTTTTCCCAGCACCTTCAACTCCATCAATGGTGATAAATTTACCTTTTTGCATGCAAGTATTTTATAGGTTTTTCAGATACTTATTAATGTTGTGTAAGTGTTGTTTGTAAGTTTTTGCAAATGCATGCGTGCCATCTTTTTTTGCTACAAAATAAAGCTCATCTATAGATGCTGGATGCATTGCTGCATATAGTGAATCATTGCCAACAGAGCTTATTGGCCCTGGAGGCAGGCCTTTGTTTTTATAAGTATTATACGGACTGTTAAAACCTAGACTACGTCTCGTTAATGCGCCTTGATATTTATCGCCCAAGGCATAAACCACGGTTGGATCTGTTTGTAGGCGCATACCCTTTTTTAAACGATTAATAAAAACCCCTGATATCTTATCTTTTTCTTGTGCGTTTGCTGTTTCTTTCTCAATCAAAGAAGCCAGAACTAATGCTTCGCTCTTGCTTTTTAATGGGTGGTTATCAGCTCTAGCACTCCAGGCTGAGTCCAGTTTATCAAGCATTATCTTGTTAGCTCTTTTTAACACACTAAGTACACTGTCACCATAACTTACTTGGTATGTGTCCGGCCAGAAATAGCCATCATATGGCTCGCTAAGTCCTAGCAAACTCATAGTGCTTTCAAAACTATCATTAGACTTTAAGAGTTTATTGTCAACTAACTGCTTATAGTATTGCTTGATTGTTCTTCCTTCTACCAAGGTTACTTTTGCAGTTGCAACTTTAGCTGAGGAAAAATTATCTATCAGACTAACAATACTCATATCAGGTGTTAACTCATAGTATCCAGATTTTATTTTGCTATCAAGATTAAGTGCTTTTGCTATAAATAAAAATAGAATGCTTGATTTTATATAACCCAAATCCTCCAAATCTGTTGCAACACTATTAGCACTTGATCCAGATGAAAGTTGGTATATTTTTACCTCTTCTAATTGCACATCTTTTGCTAAATATGTCCAAAATAATGCAAGTACAACAATAGATGAAAAAACTGATTTAAATAGCCTATTTATAGGTTTTGAAACTATAGATAGTGATTCATTCTTTTGTAATAAACTTAATTTATTTTTTATATTATTAGTAATTATATGAGTGTCGAATAACTGTTCATTGATTTTATTAACAGCTTTGATACCTATAATGCTATTGCTAATAAACACCTCATCTGCCTCCAATAATTCTTGAACAGATAAACTACTAACCTCAACTCGTAAATCTAGTGATTCTGCCAAATCAAATATAGCACTTCTTACAGTACCCTCTATACCGCACTCATCTAAACTGGGTGTTAATATAACATCTCCATTAACAGCAAAAATATTACCTTGAGTAACAGATATAACATAACCGTTATCATCAAGCATAATGCATTCTTGAGTGCTCATATTAACTCTAGCAAGAACTTGCTCAAGTCTATTACAATGTTTAATTTCTGACAATAAACGATTAGTCGCATAACCACTATCACATAACGACAAACTATACTTTTCTGGAAGTTTTGATAGGCTAGATACAATGACAATTCTAGTTGGAACTATGTCACCACTAAATCCGTACCCCCTCATGCTTTCACCGCGAGAAAGGATTATTTTTACTACTGCATTTTCAAGCTTAGAAATAGATAGTGCTTTGGTGATATCCTTAATCCACAATGATTCATCAACTTGATTGATTTTTAACTTGCTACATCCCTTGTTCAATCTAGAAAAATGCCTAGACCAGGATAGCAATCTATGCCTTTTAATCAGGCAAGTTTCAAATATTCCATCGCCAAATTGAACACCGCGATCAAACACACTAATCTTAGAAATTTTTTTTCCGTTAATTAATACAACACTACTCATAGGCTAATATTATAATTCATATAAAAAATAAAGTCTTAAAAGGCCTCCATGAAAAAAACCATTCAGCAGTTTGCTAGCAATATTATAGATAGTGCTAAAGATTTAACGCCTATTGTACTAGTGATTGCTTTTTTTCAGATTGTTGTTTTACAGCAGAACATTCCTAACTTAACAGACATCATTGTTGGAACTGTATTTGTACTATTTGGACTAACGCTGTTTGTACATGGCCTAAAACTCGGACTGTTTCCAATAGGTGAATCACTAGCCTATGCTTTTGTTAAAAAAGGCTCTATATTTTGGTTGTTATTATTTGCATTTGCATTAGGCTTTGGCGCTACGATTGCCGAGCCTGCGCTTATAGCTGTAGCAAATGAAGCGGCAAATGTAGCTATAAATGGCAATATCATTAGCACCAAAACTGAAGCAATTAATTATGCGCAAACATTGCGTTATACAGTGGCTATCTCGGTTGGTCTTGCGGTAATAATTGGCGTATTTAGAATCTTAAAAGGCTGGCCAATTCAATATTTAATTATTGGAGGATATGCACTAGTAATAATAACTACAATTTTCGCCCCGGACTTTATTATTGGTATTGCTTATGACATTGGCGGAGTTACTACAAGCACTATTACTGTGCCTTTAGTTACTGCACTTGGGGTTGGGCTAGCTAGTAGTATTGCTGGTCGCAATCCTTTAACTGATGGCTTTGGTATGATTGCAATTGCCGTATTGCTACCAATTATTGCAGTAATGATTTTTGGAATTTTGCAATGAGCCTGTTTAATCAATTCATTGATATGTTTTGGGATGTGGTGCCTATAGCTGCAGTCCTATTCGGATTTCAAATAATCATTCTTAGGCAAAAAATACCAAACATCAAACGTATTCTTGTTGGCTTTATTTTTGTGTGGCTAGGACTAACCTTGTTTATTGTCGGCTTAGAAAAAGCACTGTTTCCACTTGGAAAGCTAATGGCAAATCAACTTACATCAGTAGACTTTATTGGTAGTGGCAACTTAGACTGGCAAGATTATTATTGGGTTTATATTTTTGCCGCAAGCATTGGTTTTGCTACCACTATTGCTGAGCCATCTTTATTGGCAGTAGCTATTAAAGCTAACCAAGTATCAGGCGGATTTATTAAAGTGTGGCCACTACGGATTGCCGTAGCAGTTGGAGTTGCTGTTGGTATTGCACTTGGAAGTTTTCGTATTGTTACTGGTATGCCACTACATTATTTTATTATTGCTGGCTATATAGTAGTACTCATACAAACATACTTTGCACCAAAAAATATTATTGCCCTTGCTTATGATTCAGGTGGTGTTACCACATCAACGGTAACAGTGCCACTGGTTGCGGCATTAGGTTTAGGGCTTGCTAGTACTATTGATGGTAGAAACCCACTAATTGACGGCTTTGGACTAATTGCATTTGCATCACTTTTCCCGATTATGAGTGTACTCGCTTATGTGCAAATAATTAAATTCTTTAATCATGATAAAAAATAATAAATAATAAATAGGAGGTTCAACTTATGCACTTTAAATTAATTGTCGCTTTTGTTGATAGTGACAAAACTGAAAAAATCCTAGAGGCTGCTAGAAGCAAAGGCGCCACAGGGTCAACCATTATCTCTCAAGCTCGAGGAGAAGGTCTTGAGCACACCAAGACATTTCTAGGGCTTAGTATAGAAGCCCCTAGAGATATGCTACTGCTACTTGTAGAGCAGCACTTATCTCGAGAAATATTAGAAACCATCTCTAGAGCTGGTAATTTTGAATCAAATTCCAAAGAAGGAATTGCATTTCAAATTGATGTAGAGGATGCTGTTGGCGTAATGCATCAAATTCAAGCACTAGAACACACCGTAGAGGAGAAAATATAATGAAAACAAAGACACCAACTTTTGTAAAAGATGTAATGTGGGAGCAAGTAGATATTGTTGACAGTAAGTCCACAGTTGCTCAAGCACTGGAAGATATGCAACACAAAAAAACCAAAATGCTAATTGTTGAAAAATCACACGATTATGATGAATATGGCGTGCTGTTAGTTTCTGATATTGCTGCAAAAGTCATTGCGAAAGATCGCGCCCTAGACAGGGTTAATGTTTATGAAGTTATGAACAAACCCGCTATATCAGTCCACCCGGACATGGATGTTCGCTATTGTGCTAGGTTGCTTACACGATTCGGTCTATCTCGATGCCCAGTTATGGACAATGGCAACATTGTTGGAGTTGTAAGCCTTACTAGCATTGTATTTAACGGTCTTAGAACAACATAAACAAAAAGTAATATATATTTGTACCACAACTGTCACGAGAGTGCTAAAATTTGCAATTCATACTAACTACTTTGACAAATAAAAGGAGATGCAAAAAATGAGTGGAATTATTGGTTTAATTAAATGGGTATTGATAGCATTAGGAGCTTTTACGGCATACTACATGGTTATGTTCCAAGTTCAATACGGATTTACATCTAAATTCATTGGCGAATATATTTCACCAACATTACATGAAAAATCAATGGATGTATATATGGATATGGCCACCACACTACTTGATACTGGTGACATCACTATGGCCACAATTGTCAGAGATAAAGTTGCAGATGATATTAGTATTGAAGATGTTGAAGAAGCAATGTCATCAATTGCAACAGATTTACAAATTAAAGAAGTTGGTATGCTGCCACTATCTGAACAAGTTGAGTTACAACTTGGTGAAAAACAGCGTTTCTTAAAGATTTATCAATACTGTAAGCCAACAACTGCAATGACTATGGTTGATCACTCAGATGCGTTTAGTGCATACCTACCTTGTCGCATTGCTTTAATTGAAGACAAAGATGGGAAGAAATGGTTATATTCTTTAAATATGGATATGATGATTTATGGTGGCGCCCCACTACCTGCAGATTTATATGAACTAGCACTACAAGTAAAAGACACAATTACCTCCATTCAGAAGGGTGGTGCTGCTGGTGACTTCTAAACTGGTGACTTCTAAAGAAACAACTTAAACATAAAAAACCGTTCTTATAGAGCGGTTTTTTTTACGCTTAATATTTGCTAAACTAAACACTATGAAGCCAATTTATCACGACATAAATGACAATATAACCTGCATAGACACCCAACATATACGCAAAGATTTTGTCGCTGCCTATCTGATTGAAGACAAAGGTCGCGCCGCTTTTGTAGATACAGGCTGCTACTTGTCAGTACCTACACTGCTTGCCACACTAGACGAAAAAAATATTAGTCGTGATGCGGTTGATTTTATTATTATCACTCATATACACCTAGATCATGCTGGTGGTGCTGGTGAGTTAATAAAGCACCTACCAAACGCAACCATATATGTGCATGAGCGCGGAGCTCAACACCTTGCGGATCCGTCAAAATTACGAGCAGGGGTGATCCAAGTATACGGGGAGTTATTCTTTAAGCAGTTCCTGGGTGATTTAATTCCAATTGAGGAAAACAGAATTATCATTGCAAAAGATGACGGAGAGATTACTGTAGGGGACAGAGTGTTAAGATTTATCGACACTCCTGGGCACGCTAGACACCACTTGTGCATATGGGATGAAAGATCTAGTGGCATATTTAGTGGCGACACACTTGGAGTGAGCTATCGAAAATTTGATACAGAAAAAGGGGTGTTAATTATTCCACCAACAACACCGGTGCAGTTTGACCCTCAAGAGTGGAAAGAAACTATAAACAAATTAATGAAGCTTAAACCTAAATATGCATATTTAACTCATTACAACCGTATACATTTTGATCAAAATTCGGCCGATATGTTGACACAACATATCAATGGATTTATTGATATAGCTAAAGAATTGGCAAATACAAAAAATAGACATAAGGCAATTAAAGACGGGTTATTAAACTATTTATTAGATATCACCAATAAGCATGGGGTTACACTTGATAGGAGTCAGCAGGTTAAACTATTTAAAGGTGATATTGAAATATGCGCTCAGGGGCTTGGAGTTTGGCTAGATCGAAATTCTTAATGTTTGTTATTAGTATTACCTATAACCCAATCTAATTAATAATAAGAACAACAGTAATCCGTAACTTCTTTTACCTTCAGCTTAAAGCTGGAATCTTTTGGAACTTCAAATGAGGTGCCTTTAGCAAAAGTCTGCCACTCACTTTCACCTGGCAATAATACATCCATCTTGCCAGCTTGGATTTCCATCAACTCATTGTCATCTGTACCAAACTCATAATCACCTGGCATCATAATGCCTAGCGTTTTTTTGGATCCATCTACAAACTCAACAACACGTGAAGTGACTTTACCGTCAAAATAAATATTTGCCTCTTTTATAACTGTTACATTCTCAAAACTTGACATAAATTTCCCTTAATTAATTTGATCTAACACATATTGGGTTAATAATGGCACTGGACGTCCAGTTGCGCCTTTTTTTGCGCCACTAATCCAAGCCGTACCGGCTATATCTAGATGCGCCCAGCGATAATCTTTAGTAAATCTTGATAAGAAACATGCTGCGGTAATTGTGCCGGCCTCACGCCCGCCAATGTTACCCATGTCTGCAAAGTTAGATTTTAGTTGCTCATCATACTCATCTTCAATTGGCAGCTGCCATACTCCATCTAGCGCACCTTTAGATGAGACAATAATATCATCTGCTAAATCTTGATTATTACTCATAAGGCCAGAATTATGCTTGCCCAATGCAATTATCACCGCACCCGTAAGAGTTGCAACATCGATTACCACTTCAGGATTAAACTTTTCAACATAAGTTAGCGCATCACATAGGATTAATCGTCCTTCAGCATCAGTGTTAAGAATCTCAATGGTTTGACCTGACATAGAAGTTACCACGTCGCCTGGTTTTGAAGCGTTGTGTGCTGGCATATTCTCCACTGCTGGAACTACTACTGTTAAATTAATATTTGGTTTTATTTGTGCAATAGCACGCATTGCTCCAAGCACTGAAGCAGCTCCGCACATGTCATATTTCATTTCATCCATACCCGCACCAGGTTTTAATGAAATACCACCACTGTCAAAAGTAACACCTTTGCCAACCAACACTACCGGCTTGGAATCACCATCACCTTTGTAACTCAGACTAATAAGCTTTGGTGGCTCAATCGAGCCTTTAGATACTGACAACAATGACCCCATACCAAGTTTATCCATATCATCTTGCTCCAATACTTCACACTCAAGACCAAATTCTTTGGCCATAGACTTAGCAGTATCAGCCAAATATGAAGGCGTGCATATATTCGAAGGCAAATCCCCAAGGTTGCGAGTTAAAGACATGCCGTTGGCAATGGCTTGCCCTTGCATCAAATCATGTGCATTATCAGTGGTAGATTGGATAGCAATATTTTCAATTGTCACTTTATCTTTATCTGTACCAACCTTATGGATTTTATAATTTGCATTTTGTATTACCCTAGCTGTTGTTCTATGAACCCAGGCCTGATCAAACCCATCAACTTCTAGGCTTTGAATCATAGTGTTTTTAATTTTATACTCACCTAAAACAGAGCTAATGGCTACAAGAGCTTTGACATAGTTCTTTGCACTAATTGGAGTATCTCCAACCCCGGCAACGATTACTTGCTTAGCCTTAAAGCCTTCTGGCAAATTTAATATTAGAGTTTTTCCAGCTTTTGACTCAAAGTTACTTAACTCTATTAACTGCTGAATATTAATGTCGGCAAAAACCTTATCAACACTAGAGAATACCACAACACTGTCTCCATCAAAATGTTGGATACTCTGATCAATTAACGAAAATTCCATCACATAGCTCATATAAAATACAATGACGATATTCTACCTAAAAAGGTAAAATTTATTCATTTTTCCACAGATTATTTATTATGCTTAAACTGTTATTTATAACTACAACCCTACTTTCTAACATTGCTCTGGCAAATAAAAACACCATAGTCAATAATCTAGCACCATTTTTTGGCAAAATTGATAAACAAGACATTGTCGGCACTCAGTTTGATGGTGTTGTTGAGGTAATTATTCGCAACCCTATTGATTCTCTTTTAGTTTCTGCAGACGGGCGCTATATAATTCAAGGAGATGTGATTGATCTTACAAAGAGACAAATAATGCCAGTTAGTGACAAGGTTAAATCAATCAAAAAAGATTTGATTAAATCTATCAATGAAGATAATAAAATCATCTATCCTGCAGCCAATGAAAAACATGTTATTCATGTTTTTACCGATGTTGACTGTCCATTTTGTAGGAAGCTACACAACAATACAGATGTGATGAATGATCTAGGTATTACTATAAAACTCCTTGCCGCACCTCTTGCGTCACTACATCCATATGCTCAAGGCAAGATGGAGAAGATTTGGTGTGCAGATAATCGAAACGAGGCAATGGATGAATACAATGAGGATAAAACCATTCCAGATTCTAAAGACTGTAACAATCCAGTTGCAAATCAGTTAGCAATATCTAAGCGATTAGGTGTTAGTGGCACCCCAGCAATCTTTCTAGAGGATGGATCACACCTAGCTGGATATTTATCACCTACAGCATTACTGAAAACAATAAAAGATTCTGTTGGAGAATAACTCAACACGGGCGGTTGCACTAGATGCAATCTGCTCAGTAGTTCTAAACAAGCAGTCGCTATCTGCTTATGAATACCTAGAAAGCACTAATGATTTATCACTTATAAAATCATACGTATTTGGCACAATTCGTTTCTATCATCACCTTAATGATATAGTTACCCCGTTGTTAAAACACTCTTTAAAAAAAGAGGATCTTGATATTCATTGTTTGATGCTTCTAGGTGTATATCAATTACTACATTCAAATGTTGCGAAACATGCGGCCATATTTGAGACTGTAAATGTTACAGATGAAATAAGCAAATCATGGGCAAAAGGCTTAGTAAATGCCATACTTAGACAGGTTGATAGAGATAAAGATCAACTACAAAAACAAAAACACTTTTCTCATCCTAGTTGGATGGTTAAAAAAATCAAGCAATATTATCCAGATAGTTTTGAGCAGGTTTTTACTCAAAATAACACCCAGGCACCAATGACAATAAGGGTTAATCCAAAATACAATTTGGATGAATATAAGAGTCTACTAGAGAAAAATAACATCACCTCTAAAAAGCTAGATACAGCCTCTCAAGCGCTAATACTTGACAACGCTGTAAATGTTTTCAAACTTCCAGAATTCGAAAACGGATCGTGTTATGTACAAGATGCATCAGCTCAGCTAGCAGCTCAACTACTAGCTCCACATAACTCTGATCTTGTCCTAGATGCATGTAGCGCCCCAGGTGGAAAAACTATACACTTGTATGAAATAGCACCTAAAGCCGATATTGTTGCATTAGATAGTGATTTATCAAGATTGGAAAGAGTTAAGCAAAATATGCAACGCTTTAATATTGATGACATCAAAATCATCCAAGGCAATGCTCAACACCAGGACTGGTGGGAAGGTAATTTATTTGACAAAATACTATTAGACGCCCCCTGTTCGGCTACTGGTGTAATTCGTCGACATCCAGATATTAAACTTCTACGAAAACCAAAGGACATTAGTGCATTAGTTGTATTGCAAGCACAAATATTGGACAACCTCTGGAATATGCTAAAACCTGGAGGTGTGCTTTTGTATGCTACCTGCTCTATTATAAAGGCTGAAAATGAATTTCAAATTGCCGATTTTCTTCAAAATCATAGTGATGCAGAAGAAATAAAAATTGACCTAGACTGGGGCATGGATACCACTGTTGGCAGACAGCAACTACCAACTCATGATTTTGATGGGTTTTATTACGCTAAACTCCAAAAAAAGGTAGAATAAATCCAATAAAAAGGCGCCTATGGCGCCTTTTTATTGGGTTAAATTACTTTTCTAAAGCAATATCAAGCACTTCATCAATCCATTTAACCTTAATTACATTAAGATTGCCTTTAATCTTTTCTGGAACTTCAGATAATTCGCGCTCATTGTCATCAGGAATAATAACAGTTTTAATACCACCACGAAGTGCGGCAAGCATTTTCTCCTTTAACCCACCGATAGGTGTTATTTCGCCACGAAGTGTGATTTCACCAGTCATAGCAACATCTGCCTTTACTTTTCTTCCAGTGAGCACTGATACTAATGCAGTACACATTGCAGCACCCGCACTTGGTCCATCTTTTGGCGTTGAGCCATCAGGAACATGAATATGAATATCAAGTTTTTCTTGAAAGTCATCTGCAATACCAAGTTCTTCAGCTCTAGTACGAGTAACGCTCATAGCAGCTTGTATTGATTCTTTCATTACATCACCCAACTGACCAGTGTAGTTAAGCTTACCCTTGCCCTTATACGTTGTTGCTTCAATAGTAAGTAAATCGCCACCAACTGCAGTCCAAGCAAGCCCTGTTACCTCTCCAATCTGATTGTTTTCTTCTGCTAAACCAAAGCGGAACTTCTTAACTCCAAGATATTTCTCCAAACTCTTTGAATTAATAATAGCCCTAGCCTTACGCTTTTTTAATATAACGTCTTTAACCACTTTACGACAAATGGTGCTAATAGTACGGTTAAGACTACGAACGCCAGCCTCACGTGTGTAATAACGAATAATATCTAAAATTGCAGAATCTTTAAAGTCAATCTCATTAGCCTTAATGCCATTATTTTCCATAGCCTGAGCAATTAGATGACGTTTGGCAATCTGTAATTTTTCATCTTCAGTGTATCCAGAAAGCTCAATAATCTCCATTCTATCTAGCAGTGGCTGTGGCAAATCAAGTGAGTTTGCAGTTGCTACAAACATAACCTGAGACAGGTCATAGTCAACCTCTAGGTAATGATCATTAAACGTGTGATTTTGTTCTGGATCTAACACCTCTAACATCGCTGAAGAAGGATCACCTCGATAATCACTTGCCATTTTTTCTATTTCATCAAGCAAGAATAGTGGATTCTTAACTTTGACTTTTTGCATTTTTTGCACGATTGATCCTGGCATAGCGCCAATATATGTGCGCCTATGTCCACGAATCTCTGCCTCATCTCTTACTCCGCCCAAAGCCATACGTATATATTTACGATTAACTGCTTTGGCGATTGACTCACCTAGTGATGTCTTGCCCACACCAGGAGGGCCAACAAGACATAATATATTGGCCTTATTATGGGTAACACGAGTCTGTACAGCTAGATGCTCCAGAATGCGCTCTTTTACTTTATCTAAACCGTAATGATCCTCATCAAGAATTTTTTGTGCTTTTCTAAGATCTTTGTTTATTCTAGTTTTTTTCTTCCATGGTACCTCGCATAAGTTCTCGATATATGTGCGAATTATTGAAGCATCAGAAGATTGTGATGACATTCTAGACAGTTTTTTTAATTCACTCTGAGCCTTTGTCTTTGCCTCTTTTGGCATTTTTGCCGCATCGATACTAGATTGAAGCTCTTCAACCTCATTTTCATCTTCAGCGTGTCCCAATTCTTTTTGAATTGACTTCATTTGTTCGTTTAAATAGTAATCCCTCTGATTGGATTCCATTTGTTTACGTATGCGTGATTGAATCTTTTTCTCAGCACCAAGGACATCAATCTCACCTTGAATAACCGATAGAATTCTATCTAACCTAACCTTGGCATCATCACCCTCTAACAGTGATTGTTTCTCAGTAACCTTAAGATTTAAATTGGCAATAATTATATCGCTGAAGCGCTCTATATCACTAACATCTTGTAGCATCTTTAGCACTTCTTCTGGAATCTTTTTATTTAGCTTTATATACTTTTCAAAACTGTCTAGCGCTAAGCGCATCATTGCCTTTATCTCAGTATTATCGCTAGATTCCAATTCAAACTCTTGTAAAGACACTTCGGAAAAATCACCAGCATCAATAATATCTTTAATTTTTGCACGCTTAATTCCTTCTACAAGCACTTTGATAGTGCCATCAGGTAATTTTAACATCTGCAGAATAGTGGCCAAAGTTCCAACTTTATGCAATTCTTCGTTAGTTGGGTCTTCTACTTTTTCGTCTTTTTGGGCAACAAGAAATATGTACTTATTACTACCCATAGCTTGCGTAATAGCACTTACAGATGACTTTCTGCCAACAAATAGTGGCATTACTGTATGTGGAAAAATTACCACATCTCTAAGTGGCAACAATGGAATGTTTTCCTTGGTTAAGTCAATAGCTTCTATTGTGACTTCTGTTCCCATAATAATTTAACACCCTTATTGTTTAATAATTTAGATAGATAGTGCTTGGTTACTTTAATTTCAAGTACCCAGGCGCCAAAATCATCCACCTTCTCATTGTGGATATGGCCAATATTGTGAATTTCGCTACGAATATAAGCACTCATAACATCAAGCTTTATCTTTGCATGTGTCATCATACCACTAAGCTGTTCTGCCAAAGCTTGATAAAGAAGATCTATACCCTGCTCAGTCTGAGCAGAAATCCAAACCCTATAAATTCTTCCATCTTTATCTCGATCTATTCTTGGGTAAAAATTATCTAATCTATCAATTTTATTCATTACCAATATTGATGGAATTTCTCCGGCGCCAATTTCATCAACAATATCTTCTACTTGATCAATTTTCTCAATATTGTACTCATCTGAACTATCGACTATATGTAATAGTACATTAGAGCGCTTAGTTTCCTCTAGGGTTGATTTAAATGCATCAACAAGATCATGGGGTAAGTCTTGAATAAAACCAACTGTATCAGCAATTACCGCTTCTCCAGAGGCTGGCAATATTACTCGCCTAATAGTGGCATCAAGTGTAGCAAACAATTGATCATTAGCAAACACTTGCGCATCAGTCAAAGTGTTGAATAACGTTGACTTCCCAGCATTAGTGTAACCGGCCAGAGCTATCATTGGTAACTCATTCTTAGTACGTGATTTTCTACCAAGGTCACGCTGTTTATGCACCTTATCTAAACGCTTGGTGATATTTTTTATGCGTATTGCAATAAGACGCTTATCCGTCTCCAACTGGGTTTCACCTGGTCCACGCATACCAATACCACCTTTTTGCCTTTCAAGGTGGGTCCAGCCTCTAACCAAGCGTGTTGACAAGTGTCTAAGTTGTGCTAATTCAACTTGTAATTTGCCTTCAAATGAATTAGCCCTTAAGGCAAAAATGTCCAGAATTAAACCGGTTCTGTCCATTACTTGACACTTTAAGGCTTTTTCTAGGTTTCGCTCTTGTGATGGTGATAGCTCTGGAGAGAATATAACTAAATCTAATTCTAGTTCTTCAACCATTTGTGCTATTTCATCAACCTTGCCAGAGCCAATAAAAAACTGCGCTAAAGCACTATTTCGACTAACTTTTATAGTTTTTATTATATCCAGGCCAGAAGACTGAGCCAACTCTGAGAATTCTGCTTGAGCATTATGAATGTTTCGATTTGTTGGTAATTCTACATATACCAACAAGGTTCGCTCGCCTTGGCCAACGGCATCTTTTTGGCGATCAAATAATTCCAATGGCGTTAACTAGCTTTCTTGGATTTTTTTTCAGACTTATATACTATAAGTGGTGATTTTTTCTTTTTAACCACATTCTTATCTATAACCACCTCATTTACACTTTCAAGTGAAGGTAAATCAAACATAGTATCTAACAATAAATCTTCAATAATAGAACGCAATCCCCTAGCTCCAGTTTTGCGTTTTATAGCCAACTTAGCAATCTCTAATAGCGCTGGCTTTCTGAATGTAAGTTTAACACCTTCCATAGAAAAAACTTCTTTGAACTGCTTAACTACTGAGTTTTTAGGCTTGGTTAAGATCTGAATAAGTGCATCTTCATCAAGCTCACTTAATGATGTCTGTACAGGCAAGCGTCCAACCAATTCTGGAATTAAACCGAATTTAATTAAATCTTCTGGCTCAATAAGATTGAATAAATCTGTCAGGGTTTTTTCCTTTGACTGATCTTTTACATCTGCAGAGAAACCGATGCCAGTAGTTTTTTCAACACGTTTATTAATAATCTTATCTAAACCATCAAATGCTCCACCACAAATAAACAATACTTTAGAAGTGTCTACATCTATAGTCTCTTGATTTGGGTGTTTACGTCCACCTTGTGGCGGAACTGAAGCTACAGTACCTTCAATTAACTTGAGCATGGCTTGCTGAACACCTTCGCCTGAAACATCGCGAGTAATTGATGGAGAGTCTGAACGACGAGAAATTTTATCAATTTCATCAATAAATATAATACCGCGCTCTGCTCGATTTGCATCAAAGTCACACTTTGATAGCAGGTTTTTAATTACATTCTCAACATCATCACCAACATAACCCGCCTCAGTAAGAGTTGTGGCATCAGCAACAGTAAATGGAACATCTAGAATACGGGCTAGGGTTTGAGCCAACAATGTTTTACCAGAGCCTGTAGGGCCAATCATTAAGATATTTGACTTGTCTAATTCTACTTCATTAGAAACATATCCACTTTGCAGGCGTTTGTAATGATTGTAAACTGCAACAGACAATACTTTTTTAGCATGATCTTGCCCAATCACATATTCATTCAAGAAGTTTTTTAATTCTCTAGGTGTATAATCCCAGTGCTGATGTTCATCAGTAACCTCTTTTAGACTTTGCTCCTCGATTAAGTCATGACAAGACTCAATGCACTCGTTGCAAATATAAACCCCAGGTCCGGCAATTAAACGATCAACTTCAGATTTGCCTTTTCCACAAAATGAACAATGTAACTCTTCAGTATTATCTACCATATGCTATTTTTTAACGTTGCTCTAATACCTTGTCAACCAACCCATACTTAGTAGCCTCAACAGCCGACATAAAGTTATCTCTATCCGTATCTTTTTGAATGGTTTTGATGCTCTGACCAGTATGACCTTTTAAAATAAGATTAAGTTTTTCTCTAACCTTTAGTATCTCTTGCGCATGAATGTCAATATCGCTAGCCTGACCAGAAAACCCGCCTAATGGCTGATGAATCATACATCTTGCATTGGGTAGAGCAAAGCGTTTGCCTTTTGCTCCTGCTGTTAATAACAAAGCACCCATAGATGCCGCTTGCCCAATGCATAAGGTTGAAATATCTGGCTTAATAAACTGCATAGTGTCATAAATCGCCAATCCTGCAGAAACAGAACCACCAGGAGAGTTGATATATAAGTGAATATCTTTATTTGGATTCTCAGACTCTAAAAACAATAATTGTGCCACAACAACGTTGGCCATATAGTCTTCTACTGGACCCACTAGAAAAATAATACGCTCTTTTAAAAGACGCGAATAAATATCATAAGCTCTCTCACCCCTGGCAGATTGCTCCACTACCATAGGCACTTGGTTTAGGCTCTTTGTTTGCATTTATTGTTGTTGTGTAGCCACTTCTTCAAACTTCTTGTTTACCAAAGTGGTTTTAGCTTTATCTAAAATTAAATCTTGAACCATCTTTTCAACAACTAACAATTCAATACCTGTTAGTCTTGATGGGTCTTCATTGTAGTAGTCTATCATCTGCTGAGCATTTTCTCCATAAGAAAGCGAAACTTCTTTTAGCTTCTCATCAATTTGTTCTTTACTGGCAACAAACTTATTATCACTGGCAATCTTACTAACTAATAATCCCAACTTAACTCTACGAGTAGCTTCATCATTAAATAAAGATGCTGGCATATCTGGATTTTCTGGCATGCCTTGTTGTTGCATACGTGAATTCATCTCTTGCAATAATGACTGTGCTTCACTAGCAACTACAGACTCAGGAACCTCAAAATCATTTGCGTCTAACAAAGCAGCAAATAATGAATCTTTATTGATTTTATCAAGACGTCCATCAATCTCTACACGCATTTGTTCTTTCATGCTAAGTCTTAGAGCATCCATATCTTTTTCACCAAATTTTTCTGCAAATTTACTGTCTTCTTTTGGCTCTTTAGGTGACTCAACAACTTTAACACTAACCTCAAAAGTAACATCTTTATCAGCTAAATTTTGCATATGATATTTCTCAGGGAATTTCAACTCAAGCGTAGTATCTTTTCCAGCAGCAATATCAGTAAGACCTTCTTCAAAGCCTTCAATCATTGATCCTTTACCGATTACCATTTGAAAATCTTTTGCCTCTCCGCCTTCAAATACTTCGCCATCAATCATTCCTTTAAAATCAATTGTTAGCTTATCACCAGCTTTAGACTTGCGTTTAACTGATTTGTATTCAGTTAATTGCTCTTTTAGACCAGTAAGAGTTCTGTCTTCATCAGCTTTAGTGATTTTAACTTCAGTCATCTCTACTGTTAATTTATCAAAGTCATCCACTTCAATCTCTGGAAAAACTTCAAATTCAACTGTGTAAAAGAAAGTTTTGTCACCTTTTGAATCAACCTTAGTAAGGTTTGGCTGTGCAGCTGGAGCTGCTTTTACTTCCTCTAGGGCGGCGCCTATAGTTTCTCCAACTAGTTCATTAGCAGCATCAGCACTTGCTCTTGCACCAAAAGTCTTACGTAACATTTGCAGTGGAACTTTGCCTTTTCTAAAGCCGTCAATTTTTGCCTCAGATGACATACCTTTAAGAATCTTATCAGTCTTTTGATTAAAGTCCTCAATTGGCAATTCTACTGTTAATGATCTTTTTAGACCTTCTAGTGTTTCTAGTGAAGTTTTCATTTGCTATAAATCCGTTTTTATACTTAAAAAAAAAGTTAATTATACCTAAGATGCAGGCAATAAAAAAGGCAGTAAAACTGCCTTTTTTATTAATCCAAAGTTAATTAACCTTGGTTAATTTATATCCTAATACAAACCAGCAATATACTGAGCAACAGCTTCAATTTCTTGGTTGGTTAGACTTTTAGTAAAGTTAATCATCATGTCTCTATTGTCATTAGCTCTACTAGGTTCGCTTGC
>PNQY01000048.1 GCA_002909145.1 Candidatus Thioglobus perditus | reverse complement strand
TCAAACAAAATAAACGTCGTAGCAATATTATGGCAAAGACATCTATTGCTTATCTAAATATGACTAAACCTTGGCAGATTAAACTTACCAAAAAATTGTTAATAGATGTGAGCTACAAAGCTCAAAATATTAGTTCCAAATTAGTAAAACCATTCTTAACCAAGAAGCCTGGGAAAACTGTTGGCAGGCCCAACTTCACCACCGAAGTTATAACAATGCTAGATAAGCCACTGCCTACAGATACTTCTTTAGCACCACTACGTGAGCTGTTAAATATTAATGACACTGGGGTAATTCCTATATTGTCGCACCCAGAAAAATCCAACCAGGGATCAGAAAGTGTATTTTATTTCCCTGGATGTGGATCAGAGCGCCTATATTCACAAATCTCTTTAGCAACTATAGCGCTACTTTATCATCAAGGAGTTAAGGTAGTGTTGCCACCAAGTTACTTGTGTTGTGGATACCCACAAACATCTAGTGGCGATGAGAACAAGGGTAGAGAAATATCTACTGATAATCGCGTATTATTTCACCGTATGGCAAATACTTTAAACTATCTTGATATTAAGCGTGTACTAACCTCATGTGGCACTTGTATTGATCAGTTAATTACCTACGAACTAGGAGATATCTTTAAAGAATCAACGCTTGCTGACATTCATGAATATCTACTTGAAAATAACGTTACGCTTGATTCAAACAACGAACAATACTTGTATCATGCACCCTGCCATGACCCAATAAAAAGCGATGATTCTACTAAAGTAATTTCAAAGATCACAAATACTGAGGTAGTTACTAATGATCGCTGTTGTGGTGAGGCTGGCACCTTTGCTGTAGCTCGGGCTGATATTGCCAAACAAGTAAAATTCAAAAAACAAGCAGAAATTAAAAAAGACTTAACCACGATAAATCACAGTAAAAAAACAGTGAAAATGCTAACAACCTGCCCTGCTTGTAGGCAAGGATTATCTCGCTATAAGAGTGGCACTAATATTGAACCAATATATCCAATTGAGCTGATTGCTGAACAAACACTAGGAAAGAATTGGAAAAAGGAGTTTGTTGAATCGGTTAATATTGAAAAAGTATTGCTTTAACCGTCGCTACTAACATACACCCAGGCTTGCTTGCCAGAGTCTAACTTGCCCATCACTCGCTTATAGTCATCGACCTCATACTTGTCAGACTGCGCTAACTCCTTAGCACTAATCTCAAACACCATACCATCTACTTGATCTTTGTCATCTCCAGTAACTATGGCAATTGGATGATGCGACTCACCACTGATTTCCACCACATCACAACTTGAAATCTCCAGCATCTCCAACTTATAACCTAATAACTTGTCTTTGAAACCATTAAGCTCTCGCCCAAAAGTTTCTAATTGCACTGGAGTATTTTGCAGAGTTCCATAAGAGAACAACAGTTCAGTTTTTTTCATTGTGCGTGCAATATGAGTTATTTATACAAAGTGTTATTATATATTTATAAACAGAAAAGAATGAATGCATAAATAATTCATAAGATAACTCTTATAGTGGTTTTGTTGTATCAGAAAAATAAGACTGAGGAGA
>PNQY01000047.1 GCA_002909145.1 Candidatus Thioglobus perditus | reverse complement strand
TCAAACAAAATAAACGTCGTAGCAATATTATGGCAAAGACATCTATTGCTTATCTAAATATGACTAAACCTTGGCAGATTAAACTTACCAAAAAATTGTTAATAGATGTGAGCTACAAAGCTCAAAACATTAGTTCCAAATTAGTAAAACCATTCTTAACCAAGAAGCCTGGAAAAACCGTAGGCAGACCCAACTTCACCACCGAAGTTGTAACAATGCTGGATAAGCCACTGCCTACAGATACTTCTTTGGCACCACTACGTGAGCTGTTAAATATTAATGACACCGGGGTAATTCCTATATTGTCGCACCCAGAAAAATCCAACCCGGGGTCAGAAAGTGTATTTTATTTCCCTGGATGTGGATCAGAGCGCTTATATTCGCAAATCTCTTTAGCAACTATAGCGCTACTTTACCATCAAGGGGTTAAGGTGGTGTTGCCACCAAGTTACTTGTGTTGTGGATACCCACAAACATCTAGTGGCGATGAGAACAAAGGCAGAAAAATATCTACTGATAATCGCGTATTATTTCACCGTATGGCAAATACTTTAAACTATCTTGACATTAAGCGTGTACTAACCTCATGTGGCACTTGTATTGATCAGTTAATTACCTATGAACTAGGAGATATCTTTAAAGATTCAACGCTTGCTGATATTCATGAATATCTACTTGAAAATAACGTTACACTTGATTCAAACAACGAACAATACTTGTATCATGCGCCCTGCCATGACCCAATAAAAAGCGATGATTCTGCTAAAGTAATTTCAAAGATCACAAACACCAAGATAGTTACTAATGATCGCTGTTGTGGTGAGGCCGGTACCTTTGCTGTGGCTCGGGCTGATATTGCCAAACAAGCAAGGTTCAAAAAACAAGCAGAAATTAAAAAAGACCTAACCACAATAAATCACAATAAAAAACCAGTGAAAATGTTAACAACCTGTCCTGCTTGTAGGCAAGGATTATCTCGTTATAAGGGTAGTACTAATATTGAACCAATATATCCAATTGAGCTGATTGCTGAACAAACGCTAGGAAAGAATTGGAAAAAGGAGTTTGTTGAATCGGTTAATATTGAAAAAGTATTGCTTTAACCATTGCCACCAACATACACCCAGGCTTGCTTGCCAGAGTCTAACTTGCCCATTACTCGCTTATAGTCATCGACCTCATACCTGTCAGACTGTGCTAACTCCTTAGCACTGATCTCAAACACCATGCCATCTACTTTATCTTTGTCGTCTCCAGTAACCATAGCAATTGGATGATGCGACTCACCACTGATTTCCACCACATCACAACTTGAAATCTCCAGCATCTCCAACTTATAACCTAACAACTTGTCTTTAAAGCCATTAAGCTCTCGCCCAAAAGTTTCTAATTGCACTGGAGTATTTTGCAGCGTTCCATAAGAGAACAACAGTTCAGTTTTTTTCATTGTGCATGCAATATGAGTTATTTATACAAAGTGTTATTATATATTTATAAACAGAAAAGAATGAATGCATAAATAATTCATAAGATAACTCTTATAGTGGTTTTGTTGTATCAGAAAAATAAGACTGAGGAGA
>PNQY01000046.1 GCA_002909145.1 Candidatus Thioglobus perditus | reverse complement strand
AACACTATCTAGCTCAACCCCAGCAGATGATTCAACCGCAATCGCTGTTGCTAGTAATATTGTGCTGAACTTTAATGAGACAGTAGATACTGAATCTGGCAATATTGTGATTCATGAGACTAGTGGTGATGCAGTTGTAGAGACTATTGATGTTACTGGTGGACTGGTAACAGGTACAGGTACGTCAACCATTACTATTAACCCAACTAATTATCTTAGTGATGAGACTGAGTACTACGTACTAATTGATGCCACTGCCTTTGATGATACCTCTGGCAATAGCTATGCTGGTATTGCTGATAAAACAACACTGAACTTTACTACAGAAACAGTCACAATGGATGGAAGTCATGGTGCAATTGTAATTGGCACACAAATTTGGACTGATAGTAATGTTTCATTAGCTAGTGGCACTCTAGGTGCAGATTACTGGAGTAGTTACTCAGGTAGTCATGGACCTGGTACAGGGTCTGATGAAGATGGTTATTACTATACTTGGGATGCAGCGATGAATGTTTGTCCTAGTGGTTGGAGATTGCCATCTGATGCTGATTGGATGATTTTAGAAGAATATCTAGGTATGGATTCAGGTACGGGCACTGGACAATCAGATGCAACGGGTTGGCGTGGTACTGATGAGGGTACAAAACTGAAAGAAGGTGG
>PNQY01000045.1 GCA_002909145.1 Candidatus Thioglobus perditus | reverse complement strand
AGCGGTTGAGGCTATTCATTTACAATTTTTCAATCCTGCACCTTAGGGTGTAGTGTTGCATTTGATGCTCTAGATAAGTTTGTAAGCCTTTTGCAGGATCCAGAAGAACCTTTATAAAGTAAAAAAAGCATTTTTTAGCCTGTAGTTTGTACTACTAAGTCTTATCAGTTTGTTGGTTAATGCTAAATATTTTTGTTGCTATCAACATCACTATTCCAGTAAATACAATAGCT
>PNQY01000044.1 GCA_002909145.1 Candidatus Thioglobus perditus | reverse complement strand
CTATATGTTACCGCAGCTATTGTATTTACTGGAATAGTGATGTTGATAGCAACAAAAATATTTAGCATTAACCAACAAACTGATAAGACTTAGTAGTACAAACTACAGGCTAAAAAATGCTTTTTTTACTTTATAAAGGTTGATTGTTCATGAAAGTGCTAAATTTACCACATCTGGCACAACTATTGGTGCAGCGTCATCGCATGGAAAAGATGTGATGAAAACAGAAACATCAGCACGTATCTATATTGATGGTGATGCTGAAGAACTACAAGAGGGTGCCACTTATCACGTAGAGCTTAATTTAATGCGTGATTCTAAAGGTGTTGGTAAACATGATGGCAACGAGTCATACACACAGCGTGATGCACTGCGTGAAGCTTATGTTGATGGAGTTGCTGATGATTGGTCAATTCGTGCCGGTAAGCAACAAGTTGTTTGGGGTACTGCTGATGGTATGAAGCTTTTAGATATGATTAACCCTTCAGATTATTCAGAAATGGCTCAAAATCAAATGGAAGATTCTCGTATCCCGGTATGGATGGTTAATGCTGAAAAAACAAATGAAGATGGCTCAGAATTTCAAGTGGTAGTTTCCCAGCCTAGAGAAAATGTATTTGCCGGTCTTGATAGGAATGTTTCTACAAGTTCTAGCGATAATGGAACCTCACAGCTTGCTACCAATTTTGACGAAAGTACTTGGGGAACTTATGGTGTATCAGGTGCTGGCTTTTTAGCAACACACGACACGACAGATGCAACTACATCCGCTGGACACTCTCAAGGGCAGGCATTTATAATGAAAGGGGTTGATTCAATTACTGGAAAGACTAACGGATTTGTTAATATTGTTCCAGACCTTGGGTCAGTTGCCACACGTTTCTACAATGAATTCTGTCAAGGAGATACTTATGAATGTGGCACTTTACAGACCGCAAATTATATAACTGTAGATACATTTGCTAATCTTTCTGGCAGTACGGTTGGCACATCATTTGCAGATTATCAATCTATGGCTGCATTTTCTGCAGGTCTGGATGGTGCAGGAATTTTGAATGGCTTTGCTGGTGCTTATGATACAAATCTTACCGATGCTGGAACCAGCACGGCTTGGAGAGCGGATGTGGATTCAACGTTCGAGTACATGAAAAATGCAACATTTTCAACATTTGATGCTTTTGCAGGCGCACGTTCTGAGTATGTCTACAATATGCCTGAAAGTACAGATTTAGATCTGGCAATGAGATATAAAAATTCAACACCAGATGGTATGAATTATTCACTAAACTATTCATACAACTATGATAAGAATCCAATTATCAATATATCTTGGAGAGACTCTTCAACAGGAGCTTTGTTAAAGCAGACACGTAGTCATGGTGTGGATGCCTTTGCTGCCGGAAATCCAGCAACAACCTCGATTAAACTTACTTCTTTGGATGGTAATACTAGGTATGGTGGATATGGTGATAGTGGCACTTCTGCCGGTGACCCAACACTTCGTTTTGAACAAACAGTAAAAAGGGCACATAATATTGGAGGATCATTTGATACGGCTGTTGAAACGGAAGTATTAGGACCTGTAGTGTTACGTGGCGAAGCTTTATATCAAAAAGATGTGTATTCTCCTGTGATGGATTTGACCGCTCTAAGTATTGGAGATCTTCCAAATGCACTAAAAATGGAGAAGGGTAATAGATTTAAATATGTTCTTGGTGCTGACATCACCGCTTTAACTAATATGATGATATCGGCTCAATTTATTCAGGACCGTAATTTAAACCATATAGATGCATCAAGCACAATTGATGGTAATTCTTCTATTGCTTCTCTTGGAAGGCATACAGCGGATTATTCTACAATGAGCATGTCTAATAATTTTAATAAGGCAGAGAAAGATAAGAACTTCTATTCATTGTTCTTGTCTAAGCCGTTTGGCGCTTCAGGCGAGCATAGATGGAACAACATCTTTATGTTTGAAGAAAACGGTGGTAAGTGGAATCGTTTAGATGCTGAATTATCAATTGATGATGATACTCAAGCAACTGTTGAGTACAACAAATACTGGGGTGATGCAAATACTCAGTTTGGTCAGTTAGAAGC